>NZ_RAWR01000148.1:0-27503 GCF_003986945.1 Corallococcus sp. AB018
GGGGCGCGGGGGCTTCCGCCTGCTGCGGCGGGGACAGCTCGAAGGTGGCCTCGTCCATGCCGAAGCTCAGCGGCGTGGCGGCCGTGGAGGTGATCTCGCCGTGGTAGTGGTGCCGGATGGCGCGCTCGATGGAGGACGCCGTCGCCACCACCACCTGGAGCTTCTGGCCGGAGTGGAAGGCCAGCTCCTGGAGGGACTCCACGTTGGTGGGATCCGACGTAGCCACGGTGAGCGTCTTGGAGCCGGGTTCGTAGGCGATGGGGAAGACGGTGTAGCGCTCGGCGATGTCCACGCGCAGCGCCTGGAGCGCGTTCGGAACGGGGACATGGGTGTCCAGGTTCACGGTGGGGATGGCCAGCTGCCGCGACAGGGCGTGCACCATGGAGCTTTCGTCCACGACGCCCATCTGCACCAGGGTGAGGCCCAACCGGCCGCCCCACTTGCGCTGCTCGGCGAGCGCCGTCCGCAGCTGGGTTTCAGTGAGCAGGCCGGCGTCCATCAGGATCTCACCCAACCGCCGCTTGCGGTTGGGGCCCGGGCCGGGAGGAACAGAAGGGGGAGGATTCACGGCCGGGCAGCATATCAGTGCCGGACACTCCCCAGGCCTTCGGTGGGTCACAAACAGGCCAGGGGGGCGGGGATGGGCTAGCCTGGGCCCCATGGTGCGAAGCCGAAGCGTCCTATTCGCCGCAGTCCTCGTCGCCTTCACCGCCGGTTGCGCCTCCAAGCGCCTCTCCGGCGCGGACCTGGACCGGGTCCAGCGGCCCGCATTCATCTCCCGCATCGAGGACGGCGCGGGGCCCAAGAGCAAGGTGTTCCAGGAGGACAGCGCGTACTCCGACAAGCTCAAGAAGCTGGAGCCCAAGGAGGCGGACCGCCGGCTCACCGTGAAGCTGCAGCAGGCGGTGACGCGCTTCGAGCTCTCCGAGCGCCTGCGCGTGACCACCCTGTCGCGCCTGCCGGAAGAGACCCCCTGGACGAACGCGGTGGATCCCGCCCGCGTGGCTTCCGCGCTGGAGAGCTTCCTGGTGGAGGAGGTGCCCGCCAACGCGCCGGACTACGACTTGATGGCCCCGCTGGGCGCGGACACCATCGTGGAGTTCGTCATCCAGGACTACGGCATGCGCAGCGACGACGGGCACGCCGGGGCCTACCTCAAGGGTTACGGGCGCATGTTCCGGGTGGACGGGCGCTGGGAGCTGTGGCACCGGCGGTTCGACATGGACGCAGTGGAGCAGGGTGCCCCGCACCTGGATCCGTTCAAGGTCGGCAAGGACCCTGAGCTGTTCCGCCTGGCCATGACGGCCCTGTTGGACAAGGTGGCGGACATGTTCGTGAAGGACCTGACGCCCGCGAACCGCAAGGGCGCGGCCCCCTCGGGCAGCACCGCGCCGGACACCGTGCCCTCCGCCGTCACGCCCGCCGCGGCGGCGCCCACTCCGCCCGAGCACCAGCTGCCCCCGGGCGAGCTGCCGGATCCGGATGCTTGATTAGAAGAGGGCGTGCTCCGCCAGGAGCACACCCAGGCCCACGACGAAGCTGACCAACGTCACGGGCACGCCCACGCGCAGGTAGTCCATGAAGCCCATGCGGACCTTGCCGCGCGCGGCCTCGAAGACGATGAGGTTCGCCACGCTGCCCACCAGCGTGAGGTTGCCCGCGAGCGTGGAGCCCAGCGCGAGCACGTGCCACGCCAGCTCCGGCTCCTGCATGGTCGGCACCCACGCGCGCGCGAGCATCACGAACGGCACGTTGCTGAAGAGGTTGGACGCCACGAGCGTCAGGAATGCGAAGCCCAGCGTCTCGCGCCACGGCGGCCCGGCCATCAGCGGGGAGAACACGTGGCGGATGGCCTCCGCCCAGCCCGCCTTGTTCACCCCGTACACGACGACGAAGAGGCTGGCGAAGAAGAGCAGCAGCACCCAGTCCACGCGCTCCAGGGCCTCGCGCGGCTCGTGCCCGGACAGGGACATCACCAGCACGCCGCCCGCGAGCGCGCTCCAGCTCATGGGCAGGCCGGCGAAGAACGCCACCACCACGCCCAGCAGGACTCCCAGCCCCAGCGAGAGCAGCCGGCGGTCCACCTCCAGCGGGGGAGGGTGCGTGTCGAAGCGCGCGGACGGCAGCTCCTTGCGGAAGAGGTAGAGCAGCGCCAGGGCGACGATGACGGTGGAGAGGATGGCGGGCAGGGCCATGTACGCGGCGAACCGCGCGTAGCCCAGTCCGGACGCGCCCTGGATCAGCATGTTCTGCGGGTTGCCAGTGAAGGTGGCCACGGAGCCGCTGTTGCTGCCCATGCACACCGCGAGCAGGTACGGCACCGGTGGCAGGCGCGCGTCCTCCACCACCACCAGCACCAGCGGCGTGAGGAACAGGCACACGGTGTCGTTGACGAGGAACGCGGACAGGAACGCGCTCACGAACGTCACGGCCACCAGGAGCAGCCGCGGCGTGTGAGCCACCTTGAGGGCCTTGGCTCCGGCGGCGCGGAAGAAGTTCGCCTGCGCCAGGTACACGGCCAGCAGCATCATCCCCAGCAGGAGGACGATGGTGTCCATGTCGATGGCTTGCTGGTTCCGGTCCGCGCTGTGACCGAAGACCTCCGTGGGCGTGACGGCCCCGGCGACGACCATCAGCGTGGCGCCCAGCAGGGCACCTCCGGGACGGTCCAGCTTGATGAAGGGCAGCCTCGCCCCGGCGATGAAGATGTACGTGAACAGGAAGATCGCGAGCGCCACGGGCGCGGGACACTAGGGTCCGCTCCTCGGACCCGTCGAGGTCCCCTGGAGCCGCCTGTCCAGCAGGGAATCGAGCCGGCTACTGTCGGGTGGGAATGTGGGTGATGGGCCCCCAAAAGACCGCCGTGGTGGGTCCTGACGCGCGTTGTCCTTCCGGGTACACGTCTGTACAGTGGCCGGCCCTATGAAGCCCGAGAAGGAAACCGAGGCCTTCTCCGGCCCGCGCCGCACGCCGTGGTCAGGGGCTCGCGGGCTGGACGCCGTCCTCCAGGGATGGCGGACGGACCGGCAGGTGTGGCCGAACATCGTCCATGACGCCGTGACACCCGCCCGCGCTGGCGTGTTCGCGCCGATGCCAGAGGGGCTGGCCCCCCAGGTCCGGGACGCGCTCAAGCGCCGGGGCGTGGAGCAGCTCTTCTCCCATCAGGCCGAAGCCTTCGAGCGGGCCCGCGACGGGGAGAGCCTGGTCATCGCCACGCCGACCGCGTCCGGCAAGAGCCTCTGCTACAACCTGCCGCTGTTGGATCGCTTCGCGCGCGAGCCGGAAGCGCGGGCGCTCTACCTGTTCCCCACCAAGGCCCTGTCTCGCGATCAGGAAGAGTCGCTGCGCGCCTTCATGCGTGAGGCGGGCCTGGGCCATGGCGCCATCACCTTCGACGGTGACACTCCGGGGGACGCGCGCCGGGCGGCTCGCGAGCGTGCGGGCGTGGTGCTCACCAACCCGGACATGCTGCACACGGGCATCCTTCCGCACCACGCGAACTGGGCGCGGCTGTTCTCGAACCTGCGCTACGTCGTCATCGACGAGCTGCACACGTACCGGGGCGTCTTCGGTTCGCACCTGGCGAACGTGCTGCGGCGGTTGCAGCGGGTGGCGCGGTTCCACGGGGCATCGCCCACGTTCATCCTGGCGTCGGCGACCATCGGCAATCCGAAGGCGCACGCGGAGCGGATGCTGGGGCGCGAGGTGGCGCTCGTGTCGGAGAGCGGGGCGCCGTCCGGTGAGCGCCGGGTGTTGGTCTACAACCCGCCGGTGGTGAACGCGGAGTTGGGCATCCGCGCCAGCTATCTGAAGAGCGCGGTGCGGCTCACCTCGGACCTGGTGCGCGCGGGGGTGTCCACGCTGCTGTTCGGCCAGTCGCGCAACAACGTGGAGGTGATGCTCAAGTACCTCCGCGACCGGTTCGTGGAGGAGAAGCTGGATCCGTCGCTCATCCAGGGCTACCGGGGCGGCTACCTGCCGGGCACCCGCCGCGCGACGGAGGCCGCGATGCGCGCGGGCGAGGTGCGCTGCGTGGTGGCCACCAACGCGCTGGAGTTGGGCATCGACATCGGTTCGTTGGACGCGGTGGTGTGCGCGGGCTACCCGGGCTCCGTGGCGGCGCTGGCGCAGCGCTTCGGCCGCGCGGGCCGGCGAGGCATGGGGAGCCTGGCGCTGCTGGTGACGTCGAGCGCGCCGTTGGATCAGTACTTCGCGGCGGATCCGCGCGCTCTCACGGGCGCGCCGGTGGAGCATGCGCGGATTGATCCGGACAACGTGGAGATCTTGGTCCAGCACCTGAAGTGCGCGGCGTTCGAGCTGCCCTTCGAGGAAGGGGACGCGTTCGGCGACGTGCCGGTGGAGAACACCACGGAGGCGCTGGACTTCCTCACGCAGCACCAGGTGGTGCACCCGTCGCAGGCGCCGGAGGGCGGGCGTCGGATGTTCCACTGGTCGTCGGACGCGTATCCGGCGCACCACGTGTCGTTGCGCAGCGTGGGCTGGGACAACGTGGTGGTCATCGAGCGCGGCACGGACAAGACGCTGGCGGAGATGGACTTCCGCTCCGCGCACACGCAGCTGCACGAACAGGCCATCTACCAGCACGACTCCGAGCAGTACCAGGTGGAGATGCTGGACCTGGAGAACCACAAGGCGTTCGTGCGGAAGGTGGCGCCGGACTACTTCACGGACGCGATGACGAACGTGCGCGTGAGCGTCATCCAGGAGGACCAGGGAGCGCCGCTGGGGCCCTCGCTGCACGCGGGCCTGGGCGAGGTGTCCGTCATCGAGAAGGTGGTCGGCTACAAGAAGATCAAGTTCCACACGCACGAGAACGTGGGCTACGGCGACGTGCGGCTGCCGGAGATGCAGATGCACACGTCGGCGCTGTGGCTGACGGTGCCGGAGGCGGTGGTGCGGAGCATGGACGCGCCCCGGCCCGCGGTCATCGACGCGCTTCGAGGCCTGGGTTCCGCGCTGCGCACGGTGGCGTGCGTGGGGTTGATGAGCGACCCGCGAGACCTGGGCCGCACGCTGGGCAGCAAGGACGAGCCGGACGGTCCGCCGCGCAAGGAAGGCGGCGTGGGCTTCGATCCGACGCTGTTCCTCTACGACAACGTGCCCGGTGGCGTTGGACTGGCGGCGCGGCTGTACGATCAGCGCGAGGAACTGCTCCTGCGAGGGCGCAAGTTGCTGGAGTCGTGCCCGTGCGAGGACGGGTGTCCGGCGTGCATCGGGCCGGCGGCGGGTGGGCAGCCGGGGAGCGCGTCGTCGGGGTCGCATCCGCGCAAGCGGCTGGCGTTGGACCTGCTGGCGGCGCTCGGCGTCGCCGGGGTGCAGTGAGGAGCACGGGCGCGGCATGGACCTGAAGCGCAAGCTGTCCCGACTCACCAACGCGGGCCCCGGCAGTCAGGCCCGGGCGCCCGTGGATACCGTCGTGGAGACACCGGCGGTGGAGGCGCGCGCGCAGGACGCGGCGGTGGCTCCGATTCCGCCGGTGGAAGAGGCGGGCACGACCACCATCGCGGAGGTGCTGGTCCAGGCGCTGCGCAAGCGCATGTCGATGGACGGGGAGGGGACTGACGGCGGGCAGCCTCCCGAGACCGCATTGCGTACCGCGCAGGCGGAGGTCGCTGACCGCGAGGCCACGCGGGCGGACGGTCTCGTGGACCTGCGCGAGGAGGCGCGGCGGCGGCTCGCGGCGAAGCGCGGCGGTGCGGCGGACGGTCCCGCGGATCCACGGGTGGAAGCGCTGCGCCAGATGCTGTCGTTCTGGGCGGAGCGTCAGGGTACGGCGTCCGCTCGGAAGGCGGTGGCGCCGGCCCCCGAGCCGCGTGCCTTGCCCGTGGAGGCGAGGGCGACGCCGCATGGCACGGTGCACGTGGCCGAGCAGGTGTATGCGCCGGACCATCGTCACGGCACGGCACCGGTGGCGGCGGCGCTCGACGTGGAGGCGCGGCTGGTGGCGGGGCTGGCGCTGCATCCGGAGCTGGAGTCGGTGGACTTCACGCGGATGTTGATGCTGGACACGGAGACGACGGGGCTCGCGGGCGGTACGGGAACGGTGCCGTTCCTGGTGGGCCTGGGTTGGTTCGAAGGCCGCTCGATGCGCGTGCAGCAGCTCTTCCTGAGGCGCATGGGAGAAGAGGCGCCCATGCTGCGCCTCCTGGCCGAGCGCATGGCGTCGTCGTCCTGCCTGGTCACGTACAACGGCAAGAGCTTCGACTGGCCGCTGCTGCGCACGCGCTTCGTGCTCAACCGGGTGCCAGTGCCGAAGGAGCTGCCGCACCTGGACCTGCTGCACTGCGCGCGGCGCGTGTTCAAGCACCGCGGCGAGGGCGCGCGGCTGGTGCACCTGGAGTCAAAGGTGCTGGGGCATCATCGGGTCGGGGACGTGGATGGTTCGCAGATCCCGGAGCTGTACTTCCGCTTCCTGCGCGGCACGGACGGTTCGGAGCTGGTGCCGGTGCTGGAGCACAACCAGAAGGACCTGCTGCTGCTGGCGGCGCTGATGGGCGATCTGGTGCGCCGCTTCCAGTCCGAAGGCTCGGAGCAGCAGGACCCCCGGGATCTGCTGGGCTTCGCGCAGGTGGCGGAGAGGGCAGGGGACGCGGCGCGGGCGCTGACGTTCGCGAAGGCCGCCGCGGAGAGCGGAGGCCCGGTGGGAATCGAAGCGCTGGTGCTGGCCTCGCGCCTCTGCCGCCGCTCGGGGGATTGCGACACGGCGGTGGCGCACCTGCAGCGTGCGCTCACGTTCGCGAAGCCCGGACAGGGCGCGGTGTTGCACCTGTCCCTGACGAAGCTCTACGAGCACTCCCTCAAGGACCTGCCCCGGGCCCTGTACCACGCCAGGCTCGCCGCCCCGGTGGAGCTGCCGGAGGACCACCAGCTCCGCCTGGAGCGCCTGGAGCGCCGGCTGTCGCGTCAAGGGGCCTGAGTAAGTAGGTGAGCGAAAGTCCCTGACTAAATGGGGCTACCCTCCAGAGGAGAGCGAGCCTCGTTGGTGTCGAGAGGTTCGAGTGACCGGATTAGCCGCGTCACGCAAGCTGCTCAGCGAAGCCGCTGCTTGAGTCGCCCAGTTATTCTCTTGAGCTCCTCTTTGTACAGACACAGCGCGTCCTCGATTTCGTACGCATTCAGGGTACCGAAGGCTGAGGGAAGTTCCTCGACCGCGATCCACGCACGTTCCGCGACTGCGATGCCGAGCGCCGCTGCGCCAATCCTGGTGCCCATGTGCAGGTACACGCGTTCCGGCATCTTCTTCAGGTAGGATCCCAACCGCAGCGCGGCGTCGTAGATGTACATTTCCTTGGCACCGCGAATCGGAGTCAGTAGGCGCTCAAGGAGCGCGAACAACTCATCGAAGTTCGGGACTTGACGAATCGCTTCTTGGTTCGCGATTAGCACCCGACGGACCTCGTCCACCGTGGATTGCTCCAGGTGGCGCTGGTGGTTGAAGAGCGCGCCGTTCTCCTTTCGTGCGTCTGCCACTACCTCAATGGCCTCTTCGAGCGACGGAAGCTTCGCGAAGTATTCGAGTTCCCCCATCGACTTCAGGCGCGGTCCCCATTGGTAGTCTTCGACGATTTCTTCGTACGAATTCAGGCGTGCCATATCGGGTTTCTAAAGTTGGGCTGGTTTCATGGAGCGTCAGCGGCTTCGTGGATCAAGCCGCCGTCTTTTGTCCGGAACTTTTGCTCACTTATTTAGAACTGCCACTCCTGGCCCTTCTGTCCCAGGGCCGCGCGTGTCGCCGCCACGTCCTGCAGGGCCTTGAAGGGCGAGGCGTCAGCGAGCTTCACCACGGACTCCAGCACGACCGAAGCCAGCTGCACGTTGTTGCCCTGGATGGCACCGTCGAGCCGTTCGAAGAGCTGCCGGAAGTTCTCCTTGCGCTCGTCGAAGCTGCGGTCGAGGTGGTGCATGAGCACGTCACGCATGGCGTGGATGTGCTCCACGTTCACCCGGGCATTCTCCCGCAGCCGTGTCTGCTCGGTCTGCTCCTTCGCGATGTCGCGCACGCACTCGGTGATGGACCGGATGCCTTGCAGGACGTCGCCAATCCCCGCCGTGGACAACCCGCCCGTGGGAGCCAATTTCGCCGAGGTCATGCCGCCTCCGAGTGCAGGAGGCGACGGGTCTGCCCGAGCAGCGCCTCCATTTGAACGTTGAGGTCGCCGCCTTCGTTGAAGAGCGGGACGCGCATCAATTCACTCTCCGCCTTGGCCAGCTGCATGGCGATGGCGAACCGAGCCAGATGCGCATCGTCCTCGGCGTTGAAGTGTCCGGACAAGGCCCAGAGGGACTCGAGCGCCGCCTTCGCGCGCTGGTCGAGCAGGTCGAGGACCGTGCTCAGCTCCTCGACGCGGACTTCCGCCCGCGCCAGCAGTCCGATGATGGCTTCGATCTTCGCCACCTGCTCGTCCACTTCGCAGGAATAGGCCTCGGCCTTCGTCTTCGCCTTCTCGCCCTCCCGCGCAAGGAAGAAGCCGGCCACGGCCGCGGCGGGCGCCACCGCGATGCCTCCGAGGACCACGGCGCCTCCCGCCATGCCAAAGCCTCCTGCCGCGAGGGAACCTCCACCCAGCCAGGCCAGGAGCGCGCTGTTTGCCGCGGCCCCCGAAAGGCCCGTCATGGCGACGCCGGTGCCAGCGGTGGCGAAGCTGGTGACGAGCCCCGTCGTCATGGCGCTCGCTCCGGCGCCCGTCATCGCTGCAGTGACGGCGCCAGAGAGTGCGCCCCCCGCTTCGACGTATTGCGCGGCGAACTGACGCACCTCCTCACGGCTGACGCCTACCGCTCCCAGACTCTCCAGTGCCGCGAGGCGAGCCCGCTGGTTCAGCTGTTCGAGGAAGTCGAAGAGGCTCCGGAAGGTTGTGGCCACCACCTGGGCCTTCTGGGTCCCGAGTGCGTCGAGCCTTCCCTGCAGCCCGCCGCGCGCTTCGTCGAGCTTTCCGATCCACTCGCGATGCCTGGCCTCCGCGGCCTCGCCAATTTCATTGGCCTCGCGCATGGCATCGATGCCGTCGTAGCCCTTCTTCGCTCCATATCCGAGGAGGCTTGCGAGTCCGATAGCGACAGGAATGAGCGGCAGCGGCATGGGGAGCCTTTCCTTTCGATTGGGTTCGGCGCGGCCATGCTGCGGTGCCCGGGACCGCCTTCACAATCCCTCGTTCGGGTGAGGACGCGCCGACCCGGAGCTTCAGGCCGCCTCACGGCAACGCATCACGCAGACTCGGGAACCACGAGACGAGCAATCGCTGCGTGCCCAGCCTCACGTAGGCCCGGCCAGGCTCGCCGCCCCGGTGGAGCTGCCGGAGGACCACCAGCTCCGCCTGGAGCGCCTGGAGCGCCTGGAGCGGCGGCTGTCGCGTCAGGGATCCTGAGCGTTGGGCGCAAGGCCAGCGTCCGAGGATGCGTCCTGGAAGGGCAGGGGACGCGGATGCGCCGGATCGAAGGAGGGTGAGACGCCAGGGGCGGCCTTCTCCATGACACCGCCGTCCGCGAAAGGGCTGTACGGCTCCATCCCATCCAGGATCCGGCGAAGGATGCGGCCATCACGGCTGATGGCATACCGGACCCCAGAGTCGAGTCCAGGCTGGGGTCCGCCGCATGCCGACGGGTCCAATTCGATACGCACGAAGACGATGTCTTCACGCTGAATGACCCTGAAGACATGTGACATGCGCCTGTCGGTGCACGGCGCTTCAGACCGGTCCGGAGGCAGATAATCGTTCGCCGCCAAGGTCAGGGCGCGGATCACGGCTCCATCCAGCACGCCGGGCTGCTCGGATGTGCCGACCTGGATCGGCGCCTGTTCGAAGAACTGCGGGAAGACTATCGAACGGTCATCCTTCACCGGGGCAGCGCCCGCCACGAACTCGCGTGCACACCCGGCGGCGATCCCCAGAAACAGCAACACGGCCGGCTCACGGCAACGCATCACGCAAGCCTGGGAACCACGAGACAAGCAACCGCTGCGTGCCCAGCTTCACGTAGGCCCGGCCCGACTCGCCGTCCTGATACACGCGCTTCTTGCCGTCACGCTCGTAGGTCCGGGCCGGCACGTGCGCCCGGATCAGCACCGCGCCTTTCGGGTACGCCTCGGCTCGCCGCTGCACCTTCGCGAACTGGAGCGACTCCTCCGGACCCTCCACCTGCTCGATGACTGTTTCCAGCGGGTGGCGCATGTCCGGCATCTGGAACTCCAACGTCATCCCCGGGGCCAGCTCCTGCCGGTACTCCTCCGGGAACAGCACGTTGAGCGACGGCAGCACGTTCCGGTTCATCAAGGCCGCCACCGGCTGGCCCGCCTCCACCTGGGCCCCCTTCGTCACCGCCACCCGGCCCACTATCGCCTCTAGCGGTGCCACCACCTCCGCTGCCCCGGTCGCCGTCTCCAGCCGCGCCACCACCTGCCCGGCCTTGACCTTCTCGGTCAGCCCCACGTCCACCGACATCACTCGTCCCGCGGCCGGAGCAGGGACGTCCACCCACTCGCCCTGCTGGAGCAGCACCTGCCCCCGCGCGGACCGGTCCACCCGCACCATCCCCGCGAGCACTCCCAGCGTCACCACCGCTCCCACCGCGCTCCAGGTCCATGCCCGCCGTGAAAAGCGGGACGTCGGCTTGGGAGGGGAGGAGACAGGCATCGGAGGGGGTTCAGGCCGCGGATCCATGTGCGGAACAGGATGATCCATCCCGGCCTCCCTGCGCCAGGACTGGTTGGAACGCGGGATTCACCGCGAGGCCTTCAACCGGGTCCCTGAAACTTGACGGACACGCACGCCTGCTCGCCCTACAGGGATGTATCCCTGCATCACCCCGGGGCGCCTTGTGCCATGCTGCGTGCGCCTCGTGGATTCTTCCTCCCTCAGATTCGGGTCCCTGGTCCTCGCCGGACTCCTTGCTCCGGGCGCGTTCGCGGCTGAGCCGACGCGCGAGGAACAAGTGCGCGCGGAGCTGGAACGCCAGCTGCGCGACATGGTCCCCGAGTCCCCCTCCGAAGTGCAGGTGCTCTTCGCGGGCTTCAAGCCCGAGGACGGCTACCGGCTCGTGGAGACCGACTTCCTCCTGGATGGCGAACCGCTCGCCGTCCCGGGACTGGAGGAACTCAACGCGCCCGGCGTCCACCGGCTCGCGGTCCTGAAGGTCGAACCCGGCGAGCACACCCTCGTCTCGCGCGTCACGTACACCAACGGCTCCTGGAGCCTGTTCAGCGAGACCAACGGCTTCCTCTGGAAGATCACCGCCTCCGTCGGCTTCCAGACCCAGCGCGGCCTGCGCGTCGTGGTGAAGGCGTCCCCCGGCGTCGTGCCCAACGCTCCGGATCCGCGCCTCAAGCTCAAGCTCACCCACTCCGTCACCGCGGAGATGATCAAGCCTCCGCAGGACGAGCCCGCCGTCGTCACCGCGCCGCCGCCCGTGAAGCCCGCGCCCGTGGATGCCGGCGCCCCGGTGAAGGTCGTTCAGCCCACGCCGCCGCTGGATGCGGGCGTGAAGCCCACGACGACTGTCGTCTCCGTGACGCCGCCCGTGGAGCGCCCGCCGGTGGCGCCCAGCCGCCTGCGCCTCCAGGTGACGTCGAAGAAGCCCACCTCCGCCACCGCCTTCGTGCGCGGCACGGGCGAGCCCCTGAAGCTCACCGTGCCCGGCAAGAAGCCGCAGGACGTGCCCCTGTCCGCGGGCGCGTACACCGTGGACCTCATCGCCGACGGCTTCCTCGCGCAGACGCGCCAGGTGGAGCTGGCCGCCGGGGCGGACTCGTCGCTCGCCTTCGCGCTGGTGCCCGCGCCCAAGGCCGCCAAGGCCGCCAAGGTGCAGGAGGGCCGCATCGAGCTGCCCGACCCCCTGAGCTTCGACGAGAAGAAGCCCGTGCCCGCCAAGGCCACGCTCGCGGGCCTGGACCTGGCGGTGGACCTGCTGGTGCGCGACCCGAAGGCCCGCCTGCGCGTCGAGGGCCACACCGACTCGCGCGAGGTCCCCGAGCCCGCGCGCCAGAGCCTCTCCGACGCCCGCGCCCGCGCCGTGGCCGACATGCTCGTCCGCGCCGGCGTGGCCCCGTCCCGCGTGGAGGCCGTGGGTCTGGGCGACCGCAATCCCAAGGCTCCCAACCTGATTCCTCGTGGACGTGAGCTCAACCGCCGCGTGGAGCTGGTGCTGCTGCGTCCCTGAGCCTTGAGGTTGCTGGAGGGCTCCTCTAGCGTCCCGTGCGTTCTTCGCCAAAGGGACGCGCGATGCCTCGCTACGAGTTCACGGAAGGCAGCTCCAGCAAGTTCTGGGAGATCACCCTGGAGGGCACCACGCTGACCAAGCGCTGGGGCCGCATCGGCTCCGACGGCCAGGAGAAGGTCGAGGAGTTCGACTCCAAGGCGGAGGCGAAGAAGGCCTACGAAGCGCAGGTCCACGAGAAGGAGCGCAAGGGCTACACGCGCGCCGAGGGCGGGGACAGCGACGGCGCGGAGGCCACCGCCGAGTCCGCCGTCAACCCGGACCTGGAGGCCGCCATCCTCGCGAAGCCCGACGACGCGAAGGGCTACCTCGCGTACGCCGAATGGCTCAAGGGCGAGGGCGATCCACGCGCTGAGCTGATCCTCCTCCAGCACTCCGCGCTGGAAGCGCCTGCGGCCACGCGCAAGAAGGTGGCGACGCTCATCGAGGACCACGCCAACGAGCTCCTGGGCGAATCGCTTTCGGAGGCCGTCTCCGACGAGACCCTCAAGCTCGAATGGCACCTGGGCTTCATCCGAGAGGCCCGCCTGGGTCAGGTGGACTACGACTCCTCGGCGAACATCCCGGACCTGCTGGCCGAGCTGCTGGCCCATCCGTCCGCGCGGTTCCTGAGCCGCCTGACCCTCGGCATGGCCAACTTCGACGGCGAGAACGACTACGACGAAACGCTGGAGGTGCTCGCGAAGGCGAAGCCCGCGCCGCCGTTGCGCTCGCTGTTCATCGGCGACTTCGAGTTCCCGGACGAGACGGAGATCTCCTGGACGCAGGTGGGCGACCTCAAGCCGCTCTACAAGGTCTACCCCCAGCTCCAGGAGCTGCGCGTGCGCGGCGGTGAGATCGGGTTCGGGAAGATCGACCTGCCGGAGCTGCGGTCGTTCACCGTGGAGACCGGTGGCCTCCACCAGGGCGCGGTGAAGGAGATCGTGAAGGCGAAGTGGCCGAAGCTGGAGTCGCTGGAGATCTGGTTCGGCCAGGAGAACTACGGCGCGAGCGGCGGGGTGAAGGACCTCAAGCCGCTGCTCGACGCGGAGGGCGTGCCGGCCCTGCGCAAGCTGGGGCTGCGCAACTCCGAGTTCACGGACGAGCTGTGCGCGGCGCTGCCCAAGTCGAAGCTCCTCGCTCAAATCGAAGCGCTGGATCTGTCCATGGGCACGATGAGCGACGCGGGCGCGGACACGCTGGCCCAGAACGCCAAGGCCTTCGCGCACCTCAAGACGCTGGATGTCACCCAGAACTTCCTCACGAAGGCCGGGCAGAAGACCGTGGCCAACGTCGCGAAGTCCGTGGCGAGCGGCAACCAGCGCACGCCCTACGACGAGGAGTCGCGCTACGCCGCCGTGGGCGAGTAGCCCAGCTCCATGCCGTCCGCCGCGCCGCCGTTCCTGATCATCGGCAACCCCGGGAACCGGCGCGTCACGCTCTTCCAGGAGGCCCTGGTCCGCGCCGGGCTGCCTCCCGCGCACGTGGTGGCGTGGGAGACCGTGGCCCGCGCGCCCGATACCCTCCTGGAGCTCCCCGACACGGAGCGCATCGTCCGCATCGACGCGGCGGGGGAGGACGCGGCCGTGGAGCGCGCCTTCCTCCAGCGCGGCTTCACGAATGCGCTCGGCGCGGGCTGCGACACCGTGACGCCCGAGCAATTGGATGCAATGCCGGATGAACACGGCCGCGTGCTGTGCCCCCGGCAGCATCACCTGGGTTTCCTGCGCGTGCTGGAGGACTTGTCCGACCGGTTCGCGCAGCGTCCCCGATGGCGCGTGCTGTCCTCACCCCGCGCCATCGCGGACTTGTTCGACAAGCGCATCACGTCGCGCCGGTACTCGTCCCTGGGCATCCCCGTGCCGCCGTTCCTGGACGTGGCTTCGGGCACGACACCGGAAGCCCTGCGCCAGGCGTTGCGAGATGCGAGCTTCCGCGAGGCGTTCGTGAAGCTGTCCTGCGGTTCGTCCGCGTCGTGCCTCGCCGTGTACCGGCCTGGGCTGGCGCAAGGCTCGTTGCTCACCAGCCTGCACCGAGGCGCCACCGGCTGGTTCAACTCCCTCAAGGTGCGCCGCGTGACGGACGCGCGAGAGGTGGACGCGGTGCTGTCCTTCCTCCTGCGCGAGGGCTCACAGGTGGAGGAGGCCCGGCCCAAGGCACGACTGGGCGGGGACCTGTTCGACTGCCGCGTCCTCACCGTGCGCGGCGAGCCCGTCTTCACCGTCGTGCGCCAGAGCCGCCTGCCCATCACCAACCTGCATCTGGGCGGCTACCGGGGAGACCTGGACGCCTTCCACGCGGCGGTGCCGCCCAGCGAACTGGAGGCCGCGATGGAGAGCTGCCGCGCCGTGGCCCGCGCGCACGACTGCCTCCACGTGGGCATCGACCTGATGTTCGAGGACTTCTTCCACGGCCACCGCGTGCTGGAGGCGAACGCCTTCGGGGACCTGCTCCCCGGCCTCACGCGCGACGGCCTGTCCGTCTACGACTGGGAGATCCGCGATGCGCTGCGCTGAGCGCCGCCCGCCCACAGCCGCGTCGCCGGTACGCGCTCCAGCAGCCCGGAGCCGAACACGCGATCCAGCTCCAGGTACTCCAGGTGCACGTAGCCGATGTGACACCCGCACGTGTCCTTCGAACACGGGCGCGGCTTCAACGCCGCGTCGAAGTCCGGCGCGTAGAGGTTGCCCAGCGGTTCCTTGATGAAGTGACACCGGTACGCGGTGCCGTCACCGTCCACGGACAGCACGGACTCTCCGCCACGGCAGGCCCGGCCCCGGCTGGGGTGACGGGTGTTGTTCACCGGGAAGAGCGGGTCGATTCGGGTGAAGCGCTCCACGTCCTCGGGCGTGTACGCGTCCAGGCCGTCCTTCACCGCGTTGATCCACAGGTACGTGTCCTCGGGGAGCTCGCGACGCAGGGCCTCGGCCTCGTCCGCGAAGCGCCGGAAGCCCACCATGCCCGCGCTGTGCCGCACGCCTTGCTCCGACAGCCGCTCGCACTGCGCGAGGAAGCGCGAACGCTTCATCCACTCCGGATGGTACGTGGCCCAGATGCCCAGCTTCTCCGTGCGGCAGTCCATGAGCCAATCCAGCCGGCAGGAGAGGTTCGTCTGCACCGCCGCGCGCTCCACGTGGGGCAGATGCGTCAGCCGCGCGAGGGCCTGCTGATACCAGGGCCAGATGAGCGCCTCGCCCCACGGCGTGAAGAACACGGACACGGTGTCCTGCGTGCGCGACTCCACCCACTGGAGGAACCGCTCCAGGTCCGCGCGGTCCTTCGTCAGCTCCTCCTCGCTCTGCTTCCACTTGCCGAAGGGGCAGTACTCGCAGCCGTAGTTACAGCCGGACAGCGGGCCCCGGTAGAGCACGGTGAGCTTCATCGCCAGGCGTACTCCGTCATGCGCGCGCGCACGGCCTCGGAGTCCAGCCAGGGACCAATCAAGTCGGAGCGCTCCACGCCCGCGGGAGTGAGCTGGAACACGCCGTCCACGTCGCGCGCCAGCCCGTGCGCCTCCAACTCCGCGAGCATCGGGAAGTCCGCCTTCGCCTCCGTGCCGAAGCGCTGGCGGTACACGCCCGGGTCCACGCCCTCGGCCAGCAGCGACAGCACCAGGTGGCGGTGGCGCTGCTCGGCTGTGTCCAGCACGAAGCCGTAGCGCACTTCACCGAAGGAGGCCGTGTCCCGTTCGCTGTACGCCTGGATGATGCCGCGCACCTCTCGCGAGGCCACCGCGTACTCGGACGAGTAGTGCACCGCGCCCGTGTACGAGCGTGCCCCCACGCCCAGGCCCACCATGCCGTCCTCCTGACAGCGGTACACCGCGCCGCGAGCCGCGGGAGCATGCGCCGCGCGGAACATCCGCATGGACACCTGCGTGTAGCCGCGCGACAGGAGGAAGTCCCGGCCGGTCCGGTAGAGCGACAGCCGCAGGTCGTCCCACGCGCGCGACTTCTTGCCCAGGAAGGTGAGGGGCCGCACGTAGAGCGGGTAGAGGTACAGCTCCTCTGGCGAGTACCGCAGCGCCGCCTCCAGCGAGTGGAGGAACGTCTCCACCGTCTGGCCCTCGATGCCGTAGATGAGGTCCAGGTTGAGCGTGGGGAAGCCCGCGCTCCGCAGCAGATCCAACGTGGCCTCCACCTGCGCCGTCTTCTGCGGCCGCTTCACCGCGGCGACCTCTGTCTCCAGGAAGCTCTGCACGCCCATGCTCACGCGGTCCACGCCCCGGGCCTTCAAGAGCGCGACCTTGTCCGCGTCCACCGTCTCCGGCGATACCTCCACGGACATGGGCACGTCGCGCGGGTCCACGCCCAGCTCCGCCGCCAGGTCGAACACCGTCTCCAGCCCCGCGACATCCAGCAGGGTGGGGGTTCCACCGCCTATGGCGGCCCGAGCGAACGTCGACGGCCCCAACGCCTCCTTCACCCGGCGGGCCTCGCGCTTCAGCGCGGCGAGCCACGCTTCGACGACGTCCTCCTTCGGACCCGCGGCGGTGAAGAGGTTGCAGAACCCGCAGCGCATCTCGCAGAAGGGCACGTGCAGGTAGAGGAACAGCGCGTCCCGCCGCTCCTTCGCCCAGACGTCCTCCAACGGCAGCGCGGGCGTCAGCGGGCGGTAGGCCGTCTTGTGCGGGTAGCCGTACAGGTACGCCACGTACGGCGTCCCTTCGAGCATCGACTCCAGGCGCGTCATGGCGCGGAGTCTACCGGCAGCACGAACTGGCCATAGGGCACCGTCCACACCACCGGGTGCCCCAGCCGGTGTCCCGTGTAGCCGTCCTCGCCGTACGCCGTGCCGTGGTCCGAGCACACGATGCAGAACGCCGGGCCGCGCCGTCGCAGCGCCTGGAAGAGGGGGGGCAGCTGACTGTCCACGTACGCCAGCGCCGCCGCGTGCGTCGCCATGGAGTCCTCCGTCGCCCCGCGCACGTAGTGCCGGTTGGGCTGGTGCAGCGCGGAGACGTTGATGAACAGGAACACCCGCTGCTCCCGGGGCAGCGACTCCAGGATTTTCACTGCGAGTGATGCCTGATTTTCCGTGGATTGGGGATCGGTGACGCCCAGCTCCGGGGCCCAGTGCGCCTCGGAGAAGAGGCCCGGGAGCACGCGGCCCAGGGGGTTCTTCTGGTTGAAGAACCCCGTCCCGCCAATACACACCGTGTGATAGCCGCGCCCGGCCAGCCCCGTGACGAGGTCCGGCGCGTCCAGCACGCAGGTGCCGGGGCCCGTCGTCTCGCTGCCCTCGAAGCGCAGGGCGAAGGGGCGCGAGTGTCGGCCCGGAGTGACAGGGGTGGGGAGGAAGCCCGCGAAGAAGGCCTGATGCGCGGCGTAGGTGAAGCTCGCCGGGGTGTGCCGCTCCTCCCACCGGCCGCCGGGCAGCAGCGCGGCCAGGGTGGGGGTGCGGCCTGCTTCCAACTGCTCCCGCGCCACGTCGTAGCGGAGCGTGTCCAGCGTGAGGAAGAGCAGGTCGTGCGTGCCGACCAGTGCGTTCAGGTCATGCATGCGGACAAGGCGGGCGGGGAGGGGACCTCATCGATGGGAGGTCCCATACCCCGCCCGGGACGGCGGGACTACGACATCGGGACGGTCTCGGCCGGGGGGCGCGGCTGCGCCGGGGCCGGGGTCCGCGGCTGCGCCGGGGTGGCGGCCTCGGGCGGCATGGACTCGAGCGGGCGGCGCGCGGCGTTGGGGTTCCGGGTGTCCACGGTCGAGTTGTAGAGCGTCGTGGCGAAGGTCTGCTGCCCGTTGGTGGACAGCGTGCGGAAGGCGCGGTCCAGCGCCTGCTGGCCGCCCTGCAGGCCCTGGCCCATGGTGCGCTCCACCAGCGCGCGCGCCTGCTGCTCGTTGAGGCGCGCCGTGAACGGGCCGGTGCCGGACGCCGCCGCGTCGTCGCTGGAGAAGGCGCCGCGCGCCATGGCCGCCGCGTTCGGATCCGTGAAGGTCAGCTCGTAGCTCGTCTCCGGGGGCTGACCGGGACGCGTGGTGGTGGTCGCCACCACGGAGTCGTTGATGGCCGTGCGCGCCCGGCCGTTGCCGTCCGCGCCCACCTGCATCTCCGTGGACTGGGTGCTGCCCGCCACGTTGCGGTCCGTCTGGCGCACGGTCTGATCACCCGCGCCGTCCGCGGTGAGGCGCGTCTGGCGCTCGGTGGTGGCTACCTCGCGGCCCAGCACGCGGCCCTCGCGGGTCTGGTCCAGGGTGTCCGTGCGGTTCACGTTGCTCACGCCCGCACCGTTCTCACGGGGCAGCTGGCCGGTGCGCATGAAGTCGTCATAGGCAGCGCGGCCTTCCGGCGTGCGGATGTTGAAGTCCGCGGACTGGGTGTGCCCCAGGCGCTGATCCTGCCGGCCCTCCAGGCCGCGGATGTTGGTGGCGTCCCGCTGGCGGCCGTCGCTGGTCACCGTGGCGCGCACGGTGTCTTCCGACGTGCGCTGCACCTCGTAGCGCTGCGTCTGGGTGCGGTCATACGACGTGCTCAGCCCCAGCCGCTCGCCCAGCCGGCCCGGGCCCGCGCGCAGGCCCGCGTTGAAGCCCGCTTGGCCCTGGACTTCCGCCCGGGCGCGGGTGCCCACCGGCCACGTCTCCGGGGAGGCGGGGTTGGGCAGCTGGCCATTGCGGATGGCGTCCGTGGCGGCCTCGCGCGGCACCTCCACGCGCAGGCTTCCCTGTAGCCCGAACGAACCACTCGCGTTCGCCGTCCCCAGGCGCGTCGGAACGCCGCCCCGGGGCGTCGAGCCGCGGTTGCCCACCTGGCCCTGGGCCTCCAGGACGAAGTTGTCACCCTGCGTCGTCACCCGGGCGCGGCCCGAGGGGCGCAGCGCGGCGGCGGGCGAGAACGAGTCGCGGTTGCGCTCCGCCGCGGCCTGCGCCTCGGGCGGCTGCTGCGCGGGCGCCTGCGGTTGCGGCGCGCTCGCGGGGCGGTTGGCGGGAACCGTCGACTGCGTCGGCTGGAAGGTCGGAGTGGGACGGTTCGGATTGATGGAAGTCATGTGTATTGAGGTTATCGACCTTTCCGGCGGTTTGTTTCCGCTCAGTGTGTGGCTCTTACACTCCTGATTGTTGAGAGATTCGGGCTACTTCCACCCATCCAGAACCACTTGGACCTACCAGGAGCGAACGCCCCGGACGCAAAAAGCACGCCCTATTGCAACTGAGTGGCAAGGACTTGAAATACAATCTTAATACGTATTACAGGTTATTCTCACTTTGAAGGGAGTGCACGACATGCAGAACATGCGGAAGCAGTTCTCGACGTCTCGTGGTGGCTGGCGGCCGGTGACGGCGCTGGTGCTGGGCTGCACCCTGGCGGTTCCGGCTGGAGCGCTCGCGGCGGAGCGCCCCCCTTCATCGGCCACGCGGGCTCCGGCGGCGCCGGGCGCGGCGGTGGCGACGGCGCTCAAGGCAGGGGGTACGACGCTGGCGACGCCGTCGGGACGGGTGTTCCACCAGACGGCGCGACCGGTCAGCGGCCTGCGCAGCCTGGACGTGGTGCGGGACACCGGCGTGCAGCTGCACGTCTGGCGTGAGCGGCAGGCGGACGGCACGGAGCGCGCCTTCTCCGCGTACACGCGCGGCGGCTCGGAGCTGCTGGGCCGCGTGCAGCAGGAGGAGTACCTCATCCGGTTGGCGGAGGCGTCGTTCGACCCGCTGGCTCGCACCGCGCCGCTGTTGGGCAACGCGCTGGTGGCGGACCGGGACAACACCTTGTCGCTGGTGCAGTTCCACGGCACGCCGCTGCCGGAGTACCGCGAGACGATCGAGAACGCGGGCGGCAAGGTGCTGCGCTTCCTGTCGGACCACACGTACCTGGTGGAGATGCCGTCGGAGGTCCGCGCCCGGGTGTCCCAGCTTCCGGCCGTGCGCTGGGTGGGGGACTACCACCCGGAGTGGCGCCTGGAGCCGGTGCTGCGGGACGCGCTGCTCGGACGGGCGGCGGCGCTGGCGCCCCAACGCTACTCCATCATGCTGGGTGAGGGCGGCGCGGCCCGCCAGGCCCGCGTGACGGCGCTGGTGGAGCGGCTGGGCGGCAAGGTGGATCTGGTGGAGCCGGGCGGCCTGCGCGTGGAGGCCACGCTCAACCAGGAGCAGCTGGCCTCGGTCGCGCGCGCCAACGAGGTGCAGTTCATCGACCGCTGGGGCGGCCCCGGCGAGGTGGACATGGACATCGTGCGCGAGACGGGCGGCGCCAACTACGTCCAGGGGCTCAAGGGCTGGAACGGGCAGGGCGTGCGCGGGGAGATCTTCGACACCGAGCTGCGCACCACCCACCGTGAGTGGCCGACGACGCCCATCATCCACAGCACGGGCACGTCCTCCGGTTCGCTGCACGGCACCAGCTGCTACAGCCACAACTTCGCCAGTGGAGTGGATCCGCTGGCCAAGGGCATCTTGCCGGGCGGGCAGGGCATCTTCTTCCTCTACTCGGAGTCCACGCAGTTCGGCGGCACCAAGTCCCGGCTCGCGATGAACCAGGAGCTGCTCAACCCGAACGGCCCCTACCGCGCGGTGTTCCAGACCTCCAGCGTGGGCAGCACGCTGACGACGGCGTACACGACCATCTCCGCGGAGGTGGACGACTACCTGTTCAAGGCGCCCCTCCTCAGCACGCAGTCGCAGAGCAACAACGGCTCACGCAACTCCCGGCCGCAGGCGTGGGCGAAGAACATCGTCTCCGTGGGCGGCATCCGGCACTACAACACGCAGGCGCGCACGGATGATCGCTGGTCGTCGGGCGCGAGCATCGGCCCGGCGGCGGACGGCCGCATCAAGCCGGACCTGGCCTTCTACTACGACAACGTCCGGGGCGCGTACGGCTCCTCGGACACCGCGTACACGGAGTTCAGCGGCACCAGCTCCGCCACGCCGCAGACGGCGGGCTTCTTCGGCTTGCTGCACCAGATGTGGCACGAGGGCGTGTGGGCCGGCCACGGCAAGAAGGCGGACGTCTTCACCAGCCGCCCGAAGATGGCCACCGCCAAGGCGCTGATGATCAACGGCGCGTCCAAGTACAACTGGCTGGCTGGCGGCGCCAACGCGGACATTGACCGCAACAAGCAGGGCTGGGGAACGTCTGACGTCAAGCGCCTGTATGACCGCGCCGCGAAGACGTTCGTCGTGGACGAGACGGATGTGCTCGCGCCGCTCGGCTCCAGGACGTACTCCTTCACCGTGGCCAGCGGCGAGCCGGAGCTCAACGTCACGATGGTCTACACGGATCCCATGGGCACGGTGGGTGCGGCGCGGGCGCGCATCAACGACCTGTCCCTGCGCGTGACGGCGCCCAACGGCACCGTGTACTGGGGCAACAACGGCCTGACCGCGGGCAACGTCTCCACGTCCGGCGGCGTGTCCAACAAGGTGGACACCGTGGAGAACGTCTTCCTCGCGAACCCCGCCGCGGGCACGTGGAAGGTGGAGGTCCTGGCGGATGAGGTGGTCCAGGACGCCCACACGGCGACGGCGGCGGTGGACGCCAACTACGCCCTGGTGGTGAGCGGCGTGAACCTCAACGCGAAGGCGCCGTAGTCGTTCCGTGCGCGGGCTCCGGTGTGTCCGGGGCCCGCGCCGTCGCGGTCAGTGCGGGGCGTCCGCGGGCTTCGCCGGGGCCTGCTGCTGGACCAAGGGCTTCGCGGCGCGCTGGATTTTCAGGCCCATCTCAGCGACTCGGTGACTCGCCGCTCAACCAGAATGCACGGTTGCCGCTGCGCAGCGCCCGCTCCAGGAACTCCGCGAAGCTGGATGCGATGCACTCCATCTCCTCCGGGAATGTCTCATGGAAGGCGTCGAACAGCGGGTATTGGCCCGCCTCGCGCTGGGTGCTGTCCAGGACGACGTAGTCGGAGTCCTGCATGTCCACCAGCGTGAATACGGACGGCGCCCCGTCCCGGTCCTCGTCGCTGGCTCGGATGGCCAGGCGGGCGCGGCGGATCTCCGCGAGCGGCAAGACGCGGTAGAGGGCATCGACCCGTGGCGCGAAGAGCGTGCACCCGTCGCAGTGCAGGTAGAAGGCGCGCAGGTCCTCGTCCAGTTCCCACCCGACGCGCGCCTCGAAGGCGGCCAACTGCGCGAGCGTCGCGGGCGCGTTGGGGAAGTGGAGCCGGGAGACTTCGGCCAGGAGCGGGTCCATGGGCATGGCCGTCAATCCACGTAGGGCCGCTCGGGGCCCGGCTTCAGCCACTGGCCACCCGGCGCGTAGCAGGCGGGATACTCGCGGTTGAGCACGCCGTGCACATCGTCGGGCACCGGGAGGACGTTGTCGCGGGCCACCGGCGTCCCGCCGTGCCCCAGGTCAAAAATATGGTGCCCCTGCCAGTTGACACCGCCTGTCGATGGCCAGCCGCCGAACTCGCGGCCCCACTCATCGCGGAACGCGTTGCGAGAGTTCTTCCATGTGTCCCGGCGCCACTTCCCGTCCGACACCTTCGGAAAGTCGCAGCAGCAGTGGGTGATGGCAAGGCGGCCGCCGGCCTCCGCGGGCATGAAGAGGTAGCGCCCCTGCCAGTCCCCCTTGATGTCCGCCAGCCACATGCAGCCCATGAGCGGGTAGCCCTGCGCTGCGCACTTCGACTCGCAGCGGGACAGGAACGCGGCGCTGCACTGCCAGGGCCCGTAGTAGATGGTCGTGCGGAGCTGCCCGCCGTCCGGCGTCCTGACGACCGACCCGACCCATTTCGCGCGCGCCGGACTGCCGCCCCCACCGACAGTTGCCGATCCGCACCCGACGAGGGCGAGGAACACGGCTGCGCTCGCGAGGCTGCGGATGGTGAAAGTGGCTGCCATTGCAATCCATGACAACACGGCAAGTTGAGGTTGAGAGGCGCGGCGTGCCCTGTTGGTCGCTTCCGTGCGCGGGCTCCGGCGGGTCCGGGGCCCGCGCCGTCGCGGTCAGTGCGGGGCGTCCGCGGGCTTCGCCGGGGCCTGCTGCTGGACCACGGGCTTCGCGGCGCGTTGGAGGACGGGCAGGGACGGGCTCAGCGTGCCCAGGTAGAGCCGGCCGTGGAAGCCTGTCTCGCCCGGCGCGTCGAAGAGGGCCACCTTGCGCGGCGTGTTCGGCTCCTGGCGCGCGTCCGCCGCCGGGTTGATGCCGTGCACGTCACAGTCCACCTGCTGCCAGACGTTGAAGCGGCAGGCGAAGTGGGCCCCGCGCGCGAAGCCCACGTCCAGGGCCCGCACGGGTGAGGAGGGCAGGGCGGCGGTGAGGCGGTGGCCCATGGGTTCGAACTTCGAATCCCAGTTCACGCCACCGGTGCGCACGTGCACGTCGCCCGCGAGCACGAGCATCCACGCGTCCGGGTTCTCCTTGCGGAAGGCGATGAGGTTCGCGGCCATCTCCTCCTCGCGCGCGTTGCCCGCCGCCTGCTTGGAGTCGAACGCCACCACCGACACGGCGTGGCCCTGGTGCCGCAGGCGTCGCGCGGACTCCAGCAGGTGGATGACGCCCGCGCTGCTGCGGCCGTCCTGATCCACGCGGCGGAAGAAGTCGCTCAGCACGAGCAACCGCTCCAGGTCCGCGTCCGTGCCGGCGCTGGTGAGGTACTCGTCGAGCGCGCCCTGATCCACGGACGGCACGGACAGGGCCAGCGCCACCGGCAGCTTCTTCGCCGTGGCGTCGCAGAGCATCCGCGAGGCGGCGTCCGGCAGTTCGCGCGTGCCCATGGGGTCCGCGACCAGCACGGTGCCGCCCTGCGTGAGCAGCGCGTCCACGCCCTCCACGGGGTCACCGCAGCGGGGCGCGGCTTCCGGGGTCTCCGGGGTCCAGCCGGCGACCTTCACGTCGCGCACGGGGATGGAGGCCTTGCCGCCGACCAGTTCCAGGGAGGGGGCCATCTCCAGGCGCATCAGCAGCTTGCGCTCCTGGGGCAGGTCGCGGATGCCGCGGCGCAGCCGGAAGCCCTCCATCTGCGGGACGGCCTCGAAGGTCTCGTGGGCGAACACCTCGCGGTTGTGGTTGTAGTAGTGGTCGTTCCGCTTCTGGCTGCCCGGCTCGGGCGTCTGCTGCGTGACGGCGTCCTCCGCCTCGCGGTACTGGAGCCGGAAGATGCGCACGATGGACTGGCGCGGGCCGACCTCTTCGGGGCGCACCAGGTAGCGTTCGAAGGTGCGGTTGCCGCGGACGTTGACGCCGATCTCCCAGGACTGGGAGTACAGCTCATGCGTGGTGTTGTTCTCGAAGATGTCCAGTCGCTGCTCTTCCAGCAGGCGGCGCGCGACGAACATCGCCTCATCCAGAGGCACCAGGTACACGCGCTCCACGGTGGGGATGGGCTCCGTGTCCAGAGGATCCCCATCCAGCCCACGTGAGATGCCCGTGCACCCCGTCATGCACAGAAGTCCCAGCATCCAGTGCATCCGCATGGTCCTGCCCCCTTTCGTGGAAGGGGACGGCCCAAGGCAGCACCATCCCCGGACGCTTGAGTCTAGCACTCCGGGTGTGGAAATTGCGCCACCCCGTATCAGTGCTCCGCGTCCGCGGGCTTCGCGGCGCCCGGCTGCTGCTGGGCCACGGGCGGCGCGGCGCGCTGGATGACCGGGGGTGAGGCGTTGAGGGCTCCGACCCAGAGCCGGCCGTGGAAGCCCGTGTCGCTGGGCCCGTCGAACATGGCCACCTTGCGCGGCGTTCCCGGCTCCTGGCGCAGCTCCGGGGTCGGGCTGAGCGCGAAGACGTTGCAGTCCACCTGCTCCCAGACGTTGAACCGGCAGGAGAACTGCGAACCTCGCGCGAAGCCCACCTCCAGCGCCTTCACCGGCGACGCGGGCAGCGCCTTCGTCAGCCGCCAGCCCAGCGGCTCGAAGTCCTTGTTCCAGCTCACCGGCTTCGTGCGCACGTGCACGTCACCCGCGAGCGCCAGCAACCACGTGTCCGGATTCGACTGGCGGTACGCGATGAGGTTCTTCGCCATCTCCGCCTCGCGCGCGTTGCCAGAGGCGTTGTTCGAATCGAACGCCAGCACCGTCACGGCGTGCCCCTGCGCGCGCAGCCTCCGGGCCTGCTCGATGAGGCGGAGCAGGGCGCCGCTGCTGCGGCCGTCCTGATACACGCGGCGCCAGAACGAGCTGACCACCAGCAGCCGCTCCAGGTCCGGGCCGTGGCCCTCGCTGGCCAGGTAGTCGTCCAGCGCACCCTGGTCCTCCGACGGCATGGACAACGCCAACGCCACCGGCAGCTTCTTCTCCACCGCGTCGCAGAGCATCCGCGTGGCGATCTCCGGCAGCTCGCGCGTGCCCAGCGGATCTCCCACCAGCACCGTGTTCCCGGCCGTGAGCAGCGGCTCCACGCCCTGCAGCGGCTCCCCGCACTTCACCGGCGGCGGCTGGGCCGTGTCGTCATCCCAGCCCTCCACCTGCACGGCGCGCACGGGCGCGTTCGTCCTGCCGCCCACCAGCTCCAGCGACGGCACCATCTCCAGCCTCGCCAGCAGCTTGCGCTCCAACGGCAGGTCGCGCGTGCCGCGCACCATCTTGAAGCCCTCCATGTCCGGCACGCCCTCGAACGTGAAGCGCTCGAACGTCTTCCGGGAGAGGTACTTCTCCTCGTCCGCGATGCGCTCGTTGAGCCACTTGGGCTTCACCTCGATGATCGTGTCCTGCTCGCGGTAGCGCAGGCGGAAGACGCGGATGACCGACTGGCGCGGCCCCAGCGACGCGCCCTTCACGAAGTAGCGCTCGTAGGTGCGGTTGCCGGGGAGGTTCACCCCGGGCTCGTGCGCGGACGTGTAGAGCTCGTGGTGGCCCTCGCGCTCGAAGACGTCGTAGCGCTGCGACTCGAAGACGCGCCGCATGGTGAAGAGCGCCTCGTCCAGCGGGACCAGGTACACCGTCTCCTCGGTGGGGACCTCCTCGTCCTCCGGCGTGTCGTCATGGAGGTCCTTCGTCAGGCTCGCGCAGCCGCCGACGCACAGCGACAGTCCCAGCAACCAGTGAAACCGCATGGCATGACCTCCGGCCCACCCGATGTGCTCCGATGTTGCTAGCGACGGGGGTGCGGCGTCCCGGCTCCCACGGCCGGGACGACGGGAATCAGTCTACCGGGAAACGCACGGCAAACACGTGTGTCAGGCAGAACGGGTGGGAGCGGCTCCCTGGCCCGTGAGCGAGCGGACGACATCCAGCGCGTGTTCGGCGTGCTTCTTCACCTGGATTTGCGACTCGAACGCGTAGCGGATGGTGCCGCCCTTGTCCGCGACGAACGTCACCCGGCCGGGCAATAGCCCCAGGAAGTTGGTGCCCACCCCGAAGGCCTTGCGCGCCGCGCCATCCGGGTCGCTGAGGAGCCGGAAGGGGAGGCGGTACTTGGCGACGAACTTCTCGTGGGACTCCGCGGAGTCGCTGCTGATGCCCACCACGTCCGCGCCCGCGTCCGTGAAGTCCTGGTACTGATCCCTCAGGCTGCAGGCCTGGACCGTACATCCCGGGGAGTCGTCCCTCGGGTAGAAGTAGATGACCATCGCCTTGTCACCCAGCAGGTCGCGCAGGCGCACCGGCGCGCCGCCCGGCCCCTGCAGTGTGACATCCGGAACCGCATCCCCTTCTTTCAGCATCTTGGCCATGAAAGTCCCTCTCCTCCCGGGTGGGAGCATGGACCGCGCACGGCCTGACCCGCAAATCAATCAGGACAACCGGGTTGCCCGGAATTCAAGGGCCTGGGCATTCTTTCGAGGAATGGAGCCACGCGACATGATGGACACCGAGGACTCCCGCCGGGGGCCCTCCCGCGCCGCCCCGGCGGACCGGCTGTACCTGCTGCTCCTGCAGGGGAACACCTCCACGCTGGTGCCGTTGCCCCGGGAAGGGGCGGTGGTGATTGGCCGCGCGGTGGGGGCGGACGTGGTGGTGGAGGACGCGTCGGTGAGCCGCCAGCACGCGAAGGTGGGCGTGGCGGAGGGCGAGGCGTTCATCGCGGACCTGGGCAGCCACAACGGCGTCCGGGTCAACGGCGAGCGGGTGCAGGGGACGCGCCCCCTGGACGGCGGCGACGTGGTGACGCTGGGCAACGTGACGCTGGTGTTCCACCGGGGCGAGCGGCCCCTGCCGGAGCGGCGGGCGCTGGAGACCGAAGGGCTGCGGGCCCGGCTCTCCGAGGAACTGGACCGGGTGCACAGCTCGGGCCTGGCGGTGAGCGTGCTCGCGCTGGAGGTGGAGTCCGCGCGGGTGCCGCAGGTGGAGCTGGTGCGGGCGCTGCACGGCGCGCTGCGGTTGATGGACGGGGTGGGACAGGTGGGCGGCACGCTGATGGTGCTGCTGCCGGACCTGTCTGGCGAGGAAGCGGAAGCGGCGGCGGCGCACCTGGTGTCGGTC
>NZ_RAWR01000149.1:0-27419 GCF_003986945.1 Corallococcus sp. AB018
AGCGCCAGCACCCCCAGCCCCAACAGCCGCCAGCGCGCCAGCGGGCCCTCGCGGCGCGTCCCCGGCCCCACGAGTCCCAGCACCCAGCCCGCCACCGCCACCGCGCCCACCGCGTACAGCGGCCAGCGGTCCGAGCCGTCGTGGAACGTGTTGGCGAGCACCTGGAAGAACTCCGCGCGGTTCTGCTCGAAGCCCTTCCACGCCAGGTTCTGCGGCGAGAACGTGGGCCCCCACGCCTTCCACGGCGCGCCCGGCTGGATGTCCGGCGGGTTGCCGAACCGCAGCACCACCCACGACAGGAACAGCGTCACGCCGGGCACCACGCCCAGGAGCGCCGGCACGCGCGGCTTCACCCGGGCCACGATTCCCCGCGCCGCCGCGTCCTCCGGCACCGGCGTGGTGAGGAGCAACCACGGCAGCCCGAACGCCAGGAACCCGAAGGCCTGCACGTGGAAGAGCAGCACCGCCACCAGGCACACCGCCAGCCCCACGCCCCAGCGCGCGCGGCGTGGCGCGTCCGTCAGCGTCCGCACGAAGAGGCCGCAGCACAGCAGCGTCAGCGGCAGGGCCGCCAGGTAGTTGATGAAGCCCCAGCCGAAGCTGTCCCCGTATGCGAGCGGCAGTGTGAGCAGCGCGGGCCACGACGGCCGGCGCAGGCCGCGCAACAGGAAGGCCATGCCCAGCGGCATCCCCACCACGTACGCGGTGAGGAAGACGCGGTTGGCCATCTCCAGCGGCATGAGCCAGTTGAGCGCGCTGACGAGGTAGTAGTAGCCCAGGTACGGCGTCAGCTCGTGCCGCGCCGCGAACAGCGTGGGATAGAGCGTCGTCGGGTCGTCCAGCCGGTGCAGCACCGAGATGAGGTACAGGTGCTGCGGCAGGTCCACCATGGGCAGCGAGCGCGACACCCAGAGCGGGAGCGCCCCCAGGACGAGCGCGGCGACAAAGGCGATGCGAGCAGTTCGGTTCGTCACGGGCAGGAGGGCGCGGACTGTACGCGCGCGCCCCCGCGCCGGGCGAGCGCACCGTGGGCTCCGTTGACGGGTAGGCAAAGGTGCGTGCGAATGCCTTGGCAGGGGGAATGCCCTGCGCTATAGGCCGGGACGGCGGATGCCTCCCCCAAGCCTTCCCCAGGCCTTCGCCAAGGAGAGCGGACATGGCACGCAGCGCGACGTTGATGACCGCGGGATTGCTGTTGGGCGGCCTCTGGCTTCTGCCCGCCAGCGCCCACGCCTGCGAGGCCCACGCGAAGGCGGCCGCTGCCTCCAAGGGCACCGCGCCCCAGACGCCGGCACCGGAGGCCCACAAGGCCCCGGAGGCCCAGAAGGACGACGCGCCGCGCCCGCTGGAGGAGCTGGATCAGCTGCTGACGGCGAAGTGCTCCTGCGGCAGCAAGGCGGACTGCACCTGCAAGCGGGGCAAGTGCGAGTGCTCCAAGTGCTCGGGCCGTCATGCGCCGCGCCAGGTGACGGATGCGCTGCGCGGCCGCCCCGCCACGCAGGAGCTCCAGGAGGCGCGCAACGACGCCTCCGCCGGCATCTTCATCTGAAACGAAAAGGGGGCCCCTGGAAGGGCCCCCTTGGGAACGCCAGCGAGGTGGCTCAGGCCGCCGGGCTGGAAGAGCGCCCGCGCGGGGCAGGGGCTCCGCCCTCGGCCACGAGCACCGGCCAGCCTCGCGCCATGGCTTCGCGGAAGAAGGCCGCCAGCTGGTGCCGGCTGCTGTTCACCGCGCCCTGGAACGGGTCGATGAGGGCCTCTTCGCCCAGGCTCTCCTGCGAGGACAGCTGCACCGGGTTGCCGCAGCGCTCGCAGCGGATGGACACCTGGCGCACCAGGGCCACCGGCACCGCGTAGCGGGCACTGCATTGGCTGCACTTCCACACCAGCGCGCGCTCGCCGGCCTCCAGGCGGGCCAGGTGCTCCAGCTCATCCGCCAGGCGCAGCAGCGCGGGCAGGTCCTGGGGCGGCTGGGCGAAGATGGCGCTCGCGCCAAAGCCCTTGCCCGGCGAGCCCAGGGCCGGGGGACGGTCCCCCTGGAGCAGGGCGCGCAGGCGGTCGCGGGCTTTCAGGTCGCGGAACTCGGCGCCAGCGAGGGCGCGCTCCACGGCCTCGTGCACCGGAGGCAGGTCCGGCTCGAGGCGCTCTTCGTCCGGCAGGGTCTTGGGGAAGTCCACCAGCCGGTGGGAGGGAAGTGCGAGAAATCGGAAGGCCACGTTCCTTCCATGGCACTTGGGCCCGCCGTCCGCAAGACGCGAGTTGCCAAACGTGGGACGCGGGCGACAGTCCCGCGTCCCGCTTGTTTCAGGCGGACCACTCCAGCATCCGCTGCAGGGGGGCGAGCGCCGCGTGCTGCAGGTCCGCCGGCAGCACCAGCTCCGGCGTCCTGTCCCGCATGCAGCGGTAGAGCTTCTCCAGCGTGTTGAGGCGCATGTACGGGCACTCGTTGCACGCACACCCGTTGTCCGGCGGCGCCGGGATGTACGTCTTGTCCGGCGCGGCCTTCTTCATCTGGTGGAGGATGCCGGCCTCCGTCACCACGATGAACTTCTTCTTCGGGCTCTTCACCGCGTAATCCAGGATGGCCTTGGTGGAGCCGATGAAGTCCGCGTGCCGCAAGACTTGCTGCTCGCACTCCGGGTGGGCCACCACCTCCGCGTCCGGATGCTCGACCTTCAGCCCCACGAGCTTCTTCTCGCTGAAGATTTCATGGACGATGCAGCTGCCCGGCCACAGCACCATGTCGCGGCCCGTCTCCTTCATCACGTGCCGGCCCAGGTGTTGATCCGGCGCGAAGAGGATGGGGCGGTCCTTCGGAATCTGGTTCACGATGCGCACGGCGTTGGACGACGTGCAGATGACGTCGCTCATCGCCTTCACCGCGGCGGAGCTGTTCACGTACGACACCACGAAGGCGTCCGGGTGTTTGTCCTTGAACGCCTTGAAGGCCGCGGGCGGGCACCGGTCCGACAGCGAGCAGCCGGCCTTGAGGTCCGGAAGCAACACTTGTCGGCTGGGATTCAGAATCTTGGCGGTCTCCGCCATGAAGTGCACACCGCAGAAGACGATGACGTCCGCCTCCGTCCGCGCCGCCGCCTGCGCGAGCGCCAGGCTGTCACCGACGAAGTCGGCCACGTCCTGCACTTCGCTCTCCTGGTAGTAGTGCGCCAGGATGACCGCGTTCATGGAGCGCTTCAGCTCCCGGATGCCCGCCTCGTAATCCACTGTCTCGCCCATGGGGGGCCTCCTCGTCGCCCACGCATTCTGTAACCGCGTCCGCGACCCGGGGCCAGCGCGCGCAACAGGCCCTCGTGCGTGCGTCCCTACCCACCAAGGGGTCCCAGCAGACCGCGCGTCTTTAACCTATTCCGAAAAGTCCTCTCACCCCCGCGTACATCACCTAATCCATAGGAGCAGGTAAAGTACGCGGTGGTTGTTCGCCGGCGGCTCACCGGGGAAGGCGTTTCAGCGCGGGCCCGCTGGCAACAGAGAGAGCACCTGGCTCGGACACTCAAGACATGCGGATGGCGGGAACGGGGCGCGTGCGAGCCCCGCGTCGACGGGAATGGCGCCATGCACGGGCGCCGGTGTGGCTCTTGCGCGTCGGGGGAAATCCATGAGCGTGCCGACTCACGAAGTCCTCATCGTCCACCCCAACGAGATGCGTCGCAACGCGTTGAAGTCCGCGTTGAACACGCACCGGGTTTCAGTGGTGGGCTCACAGCTGGAAGCCACGCGGCGCATGGAGGCGACCGCACCCACGTTGATCATCGCGCCCGCGGACAACGCGCGCCGCTTCCTGCGCCACGTGGACCGGGCGGCGCCGGAGGCCGTCTGCGTGTTCGTCTGCGCCCGGTCGGATCAACACGGGCTGGAGGAGCTGGTGGAGACGGCCGCGGAGGGGCACGTCTTCAGCACGGTGGACGACGCGCTGACCGAGGGCGAATTGAAGTCGCGCCTGCGCGACATCCTCCAGCTGCGCGCGTCCACACGCGTGTCACTGGATGCCGGAATGCGCGTGGACTTCCTCCTGCGCGGCCAGGCCTTCAGCGCTGAGTGCCAGGACCTGGGCCACTTCGGGGCCGCGCTCCAGGTCCCCATGGACGCGTCGCTGGCGGCCTTCCTGCCGGGCACGCCCCTGGACTCGCTGACCATGCTGCGCGACGGCCGGCCCGTGCTGCACGTGGCCCGCGCCTACGTGCGCCACGCCACCCCCGTCCAGCAGGGGACGCACGCGTTCCTGCGCGTGGGCATCTCCTGGCGGCTCGCGAACGACGAGTCCACCGCCGCCCCGCCGCGCACGCTGAGGGACGCGGTGGCGGTGCAGGCCGCGCTGCGCAAGGCGCTCCGGCGCGAATTGCCCGTGTGGCTGCATCCGGCGGACAGCCAGACGGCGCACTTCCTGCTGGAGTCCGCCACGGTGGAGCCTTCCGACGAACGGGGCCTGTTGCGGGGGCAGGTGTCCCCGGTGCTGCCCGCGAGCGTGGGGGAGGTGGTCCACCTCTCCTTCGAGATGGGCGGCCAGCGCTACCGCGGCGTCACCAGCATGCTCCACGTGGGGCCTGACGGCGTGGTGCTGGGGATGCCCCGCACGCTCGCGGTGGAGAACCGGCGTGGACAGCAGCGCTTCCGCCCCAGCGCGCAGCACCGCTTCCTCGTGCGCTTCACCTCGCCGTTCAGCGGCCAGCGCATCACGCGCGCGGTGCTGGACCTGGGCGCGGGCGGGTTCGCCTTCCCCATTGACGCGTCGTGCGAGGTGCTGCCGGTGGGCTCGCGGCTGGACACCATGCTGCTGTTGCCGGACGGCTCGGAGGTGGCGTGCCGCGTGGAGGTGCGCTCGGTGGACGTCGTCCCCTTCGAGTCCAAGCATGATCAGCGCCTGAGGCCCTACCGCTGCGGCGTGCGCATCCTGGACATGCCGCGCGCGGTGCGCGACGCCATCGTGGATGCGTTCGTGTCCGCGCGCGCCCCCCAGGTCCGCGACGCCGCGGTGTTCCGCTTCCCGGACGTCTGGCGGATGATGGCGGACGCCCGCTACACCTTCCACCCGGACCACCCCTTCGGCGAGGAGCCCCGCGTCCTGCCCGTGCTGGAGGCGACGTATGAGCGGCTGGGCCGCGCGCGCGAGCTGGGGCGCTCGCTCGTCTTCACGGATGCGAGCCGACTCCTGGGGCACGTCAACGGCCTGCGCATGTACTCCGGCACGTGGCTGGTGCAGCACCTGGCGGTGATGCCGAGCTTCCGGCGCAGCGAGCAGATCTCCAGCGAGCTCACGTCGCTCGCCGTGGAGGTGGGCGAGGCGATGGAGGACGTGGAGTTCATCCGCTACATGTGGCGCACCGACAACCGGTGGCCGCACCGGCTGGGCACGTGGCTGGCGCGCGTGCTGGAAGGGCAGGGGCTGTGCCACCTGCGCCAGTTCCACTACCTGCGCGCGGACCTGTCCCAGATGCCCACCGTGGACGCGGGGGCGCTGCCGGCCGTACGCGAGGCGGGCCCGGAGGACCGCCAGTGGCTGGAGTCGTACCTGCGCCGCCGGGGGGAGATGGTGCGCCTGCTCAGCGAGGACCTGGGCGCGGACCCCGGCCCCGAGTCCGTCCTGGGCGCGCGCTTCCGCGCGGCGGGCCTGCACCGCGAGCGGCGGATGTTCGTGGTGGATGGGAACGACGGCCCGCTGGCGCTGGCGCTCCAGGACGAGGCCTCGCCGGGCCTGAGCCTCATTGAAGTCACCAACGGCTTCAACCTGGTGGTGGCGGACCGGGAGCACCCTCGCGCGAAGGACGCGGTGGCGGCGCTGGCGCTGCGGTGCATGGCGCACGCGCGCGAGCGGGGCCGCGGTTCGGCGCTGGGCATGGTGGACGCGCTGGACATGCCGGTGCTGGGCGCCTGGGGCTTCATGGACCAGGGCCTCTTCTCCGAGTGGACCTTCCACCGCTCCATGGTGCGCCGCTGGTGCGAGGCCTGGCGCTCGCTCTTCGAACGGCAGATGCCCATGCGGCGCATGAAGCCCCGGGCCTCCGCCCAGGCTCCCGAGGCTCCGGTGTCCGTCCAGAAGCAGGAGGCGCGCTGATGTACCTCATGGAATCCACTGACGAGTCCCGCCGCCTGCTGGAGCAGGAGCAGTCCCAGGACACGCGCGACGTCCTCCACCGCACGGGCCTCAAGCCGGGGGACCGCGCGCTGGACGCCGGCTGCGGCCCCGGCGGCATCGCCGAATTGATGGCGGACCTGGTGGGGGAGGGCGGCCACGTCACCGGCGTGGAGCTGCACGACGGCCGCCTCGCGGAGGCGCGATCGCGCAACGCCCACCGCCCGAACCTGACGTTCCTCCAGGCGGACGTGCGCACCACAGGCCTGCCCTCGGACGCGTTCGATTATGCGTGGAGCCAGTACGTCTTCGAGTACCTGCCGGACCGGGACGTGGCGCTCGCGGAGCTCATCCGCGTGACGCGGCCCGGGGGGCGGGTGGTGGTGTCCGACATCGACGGGCTGGGCCTCCAGAACTGGCCCTTCCCGGAGCACCTGCGCGTGGGCACCCAGCGCATCGTGGAGGCCCTGGCGGCGCAGGGGTTCGACCTGTACGTGGGCCGCAAGCTGTATTCTGAGTTCCGCCGCGCGGGGCTCACGGACGTGCGGGTGCACCTGATGCCCTTCTACCTCTCCCCGGGCGCCGCGGAGGCGCGGCTCGTGCGCGACTGGAAGACGCGCTTCGAGGCGTTGGCGCCGGTGGGCGCGGCGGTCCTGGGCGGGCTCGAGGCCTACCAGGCGCACTGCGCCGACTTCCTGGCCATGCTCGAGGACCCGGAGGGACTGAAGTACGCGGTGACGCTGGTCACCGAAGGAACGAAGCCGTGACCCAACGCCTTCCGGCGGTGAAGGTGCAGGACGTGTCCGCGGACAACGCCCCCGAGGTGAGCGTCCGCGCCACGTCCACGCTGCTGCTCTACTTCGAGCACCGCTTTGGCGCGGAGCGGCTGGCCCGGGTGTGGCGCGAGCACGCGTTCAGCCTGGGGCTGGACTACATGCGCCAGCCCACCAACTACGTCTCGCTGCGCTTCCTGGAGCGCGTGGCGGCGGCGCTGCGCGAGGACTCCGGCGACTCGCGCTTCATGCGCGAGGCGGGCCTCTTCACCGCGTCGCCGCAGGCGCTGGGCTTCGTCTTCTACATGCTGCGCGCCTTCGGCTCGCCCAAGGCCTGCTACAAGCAGACCATCGACTTCTCCCCCAGCTACAACCGGGTGGGGGCGTTCGCGGTGGACCTGCTGGAGCACAAGCGGCTCAAGCTGTCCTACCGCAGCAGCACCCCGGAGCAGAACCGCAACATCTGCGAGTTGCGCATGGGCCAGTTCGCGTCCTTCCCCACCATCTGGGGCCTGGCGCCCGCGGAGGTGCGGGAGTCGGAGTGCCAGGTGCTGGGCGGCCAGGCGTGCCGCTACCACCTCACCTGGACGGATCCGCCCACGCTCTGGGGCCACTACCTGGGCCTGCTGCTGGGCATGGTGAGCGGGCTGTTGGCCACGCACCTGGGCTGGGGGGACGCGCTCTTCTCCGTGACGTCGCTGGGCATGGGCGGCTTCGCGCTCGGCGGCTGGTTGGACCGGTGGCGCGAGCTCAAGCGCAAGGACGAGCTGCTCGCGGCGCAGGCCCAGGCGAACATGGGCTCGCTGCGAGAATTGCAGCAGCGCTACGACGAGGTGTTCGGCAGCAACGTGGCGCTGGAGGACCGCGTCGTCGCGCGCACGCGGGAGCTGTCGGAGGCCAACGAGAAGCTGGAGGCGGCGCTCGTCAAGCAGCGCGAACAGGACCGGCTGAAGACGGAGTTCTTCGACAACGTGAGCCATGAGCTGCGCACGCCGCTCACGCTCATCCTGCTGTCGCTGGACGCGCTCCAGAAGGAGCCGGAGTCGCTGCCCACGGTGGTGCGGCAGCACCTGGTGACGCTGGACCGGAGCACGCAGCGGCTCTTGAGGCTCATCGACAACCTGCTCAACCTGGCGCAGCTGGAGGCGGGCAAGGTGCGGCTGCGCTACCAGCCGCTGGAGCTGCACGCGTTCCTGTCCTCGCAGCTGTTGCCCTTCCGCACCGTGGCGGAGAAGCAGGGGCTCACCCTCTCGCTGGAGGGCGGGCCGGTGTCGCCGGTGCACGCGGACGCGGAGCGGATTGAAGGCGTGTTCCACAACCTGGTCTCCAACGCGCTCAAGTTCACTCCGGCCGGCGGCAACATCGCGGTGCGGCTGCGCGAGGACGACACGGACGTGTACGTGGAGGTGGTGGACACGGGGCAGGGCATGGCGCCCGCGGACCTGGCCGTCATCTTCGACCGCTTCGCCCAGGCGGACACGACGGGCACGCGGCGCTTCGGGGGCAGCGGCATCGGCCTGGCGCTGGTGAAGGAGACGCTGGCGCTGCACTCGGGCGGCATCGAGGTGTCGAGCACGCCGGGGCAGGGCAGCAGCTTCCGCGTGCGGCTGCCCAAGGGCACCCGGCATCTGCGCGAGGACCTGCGCGAGCGCCGCGCCACGGACCTGCCCACGCGCCGCGAGCGCCGCAGCTCCGGCCGCTTCGCCACCGTGCTGGCCGCCACCGTCGCCGGGGCGCAGCGCCCCACGGAGCCGCAGGACCACACGCGCGCGGACTCGAAGGCCCCCCGCATCCTGGTGGTGGAGGACGACGCGGAGATCCGCGCCTTCATCGCGGACATCCTCGCGCCCAGCTACCGGGTGCTGGAGGCCGCCAACGGGGAAGAGGGGGCGCGCCGCGCGATGGAGGAGCGGCCGGACCTGGTGGTGTCCGACGTGATGATGCCGGTGCAGTCCGGCCTCAACCTCCTGGTGCAGCTGCGCGCCCACGCGCAGACGGTGGACATGCCCGTCATCCTGCTCACCGCGCGCCAGGAGGTGGCCGCCAAGGTGGAGGCCCTGGGCGCGGGCGCCAATGACTACCTGGGCAAGCCCTTCAGCCCGCGTGAGCTGCTGGCGCGCGTGGAGACGCAGCTGCGCCTGCGCGAGGCGGCCGTGCGCGCGGCGGAGAACGAGCGGCTGGCGGCCATCGGCCTGCTCACCTCCGGCTTCGCGCACGAGGTGCGAAACCCGCTCAACGGGCTGATGAACGCGCTCATCCCGTTGAAGGAGGTCATGCAGGGGAAGCAGACGGGCGGGGACCCCAACCTGGGCACCGCGATGCTGGAGGTGATGGAGGAGTGCGGCCAGCGCATCCGCCACCTGGCGGAGTCGCTGCTGTCCTTCGTGCGCACGGCGGAGAAGCCGGTGGCGGTGCGGCTGGACGTGGCGCTCGACTCCACGCTCAGCGTGCTGGGCTGGCGCATCCCCTCGGCCGTCGTGGTGGAGCGCGCCTACCAGTGCGCGGAGCCCATCTGGGGCGACCCGGGCACCCTCAACCAGGTGTGGCTCAACCTGCTGGACAACGCCCTGCGCGCGGTGGGCGACGCCGGCCGCGTGCTGGTGGAGACGGCCCAGCAGGGCGACGAGGCGCTCGTCACCATCGAGGACACCGGCGTGGGCATCCGCGCGGAGGACCTGGAGAAGCTCTTCCAGCCCTTCTTCTCCACCCGCGCCGCGGGTGAAGGCACGGGCCTGGGCCTGGCGCTCAGCCGGCGCATCATCCTGCAGCACGGGGGCCGCATCCACATCACCAGCCAACTGGAGAAGGGCACGCGCGTGGAGGTCCGGCTGCCCATGCGCCCCGCGCACGCGGAGCCCCTGGCCTCCACCCCCACCGCGGGTGCGAGTCGCGGCCGCTGGCCGCGGCGCATCGGCTGACGCGCCCGGCCACGAACGGCGGGGGGCCGGAGGGCTGCTCGCGCAGGGGGCGGGAATTCCCAAGGACGCGGGGTGTCCTCTGTCCTCGCCGAGGGCGGGACTCCTGTTACAGTCGCGCGACTTTTCGTTCCCCCTCACAAGAATCCGTTCGAGGAACTCACGGCATGCAAAGCACCGTCGCCGCGGGCGAGGCCCGCAAGGGGCATCCCCCGGGCCTGTATTTGTTGTTCGCCACCGAGATGTGGGAGCGCATGTCCTATTACGGCATGCGCGGCCTGCTGGTGCTCTTCCTCACCGACAAGGTGCGGGGCGGCTTTGGCTGGTCCGCCGCGGATGCGCTGAGCCTCTACGGCACGTACACGGGCCTCGTGTACCTGACGCCCATCCTGGGCGGCTACATCGCGGACCGCTACATCGGCCAGCGCAAGGCGGTGCTGCTGGGCGGCGTGCTGATGATCATCGGCCACCTGTTATTGGCGCTCCCCGGCATCTCCATCTTCTACGCGGGCCTGGGCTTCCTCATCATCGGCAACGGCTTCTTCAAGCCGAACATCTCCACCATGGTGGGCGGGCTGTACCCCGCGGGTGACGGCCGGCGCGACGGTGCCTTCACCATCTTCTACATGGGCATCAACCTGGGCGCGGTGCTGGGCAACTTCATCTGCGGCACGCTGGGTGAGCGCGTGGGTTGGCACTGGGGCTTCGGCTCCGCCGGCGTGGGCATGGCGCTGGGCGTGATCATCTTCGTGGCGCTGGCGAAGCGGTTCCTGGGCAACGTGGGCCTCGCGCCCGCGCCGCGCCCCACCGAGGCGCAGACGACGACGCCGGACGGCAAGCACCACGCCTTCAGCCGCCAGGAGTGGGACCGCATCATCGTCATCTTCATCATCGCGCTGTTCGTGGTGGCGTTCTGGACGGGCTTCGAGCAGGCGGGCGGCCTGATGAACCTCTACACGGACCAGAAGGTGGACCGCTCGATGTTCGGCTGGGAGGTGCCCACCACCTGGTTCCAGAACTTCAACTCCGTCTTCATCGTGACGCTGGCGCCCATCTTCGCGGCGGTGTGGAGCTCGCTGGCGGCGAAGGGCAAGGACCTGAGCATCCCGGTGAAGATGTCCCTGGGGCTCATCTTCCTGTCGGTGGGCTTCGCCTTCATGCTGGGCGCCTCCAAGGAGAGCGCGATGGACGGCAAGGCGGCGGCGTGGTGGGTCATCATGGCGTACCTCTTCCACACCATGGGCGAGCTGTGCCTGTCGCCGGTGGGCCTGTCCATGGTGAGCAAGGTGGCGCCCCAGCGCGTCGTCTCCGCGATGATGGGCGTGTGGTTCCTGGCGAACGCGGTGGCCAACAAGCTGTCCGGCGTGCTGGGTGGCTACTCGGAGAAGATGGGTGAGTTCAGCGTGTTCCTCACCATCGTCATCGGCGCGGGCCTGTCGGGCGTCATCCTGCTGTTCCTCGCCCCCATGCTGAAGCGGATGATGCACGGCACGGACGAAGTGACGCCCGCGTCGACGCCCGCGCACCAGGAAGGCACCGTCCACCCGGCCACCTGAGCCGGGTAGGGCAGTCTTGCTGAAGCACGAACGCCGGAGCGCCCCCTGGGTGCTCCGGCGTTTTTCGTGGGCCGTGGGGGCCCTGCACGCCCGCTCCCGCGTGGGTATCGATTCTCTAGAGCCCATGCGGATCCAGATTGGAAAGAGTCGCTCGGCGGATTGCACCGCCGCGGCGCGGGAGGCGAGCCAGGAGGCGCTGCGCGGCGCGGACGCACCCAGCTTCGCGCTCGTGCTGTGCACTGACCAGTACGACGCGGTGGCGTTGGCGTCCGCGGTCGGCGCGCAGCTCGGGGACATCCCCTGGGCCGGGTGCTGCGCGGCGGGCGTCTTCGCGGGAACGGAGCTGCTGCTCCAGGGCCTGGTCATCGCGGTCTTCCGCGGCGGCGACTTCCGCGTCGGCGTGGGAATGGGCGGGCCGGTCAGCGTGAGCCCGCGAGCGGCCGGACGCGCGGCGGTGGCCGAGGCCGTCAGCAAGCTGCCTCCCAAGCCCCCTGGATACCGGCGGACGCTGTTCGTCCTGCCGGACGCGCTGAGCGGCAACTCGACGGAGGTCGTGCGCGGGGCTCAACAGGAGGCGGGCGCGGGCATCCGCTGGGCGGGCGGCGGAGCGGGCAACAACGTCCGGTTCGTGAAGACGGCCCAGTTCACGCACGGGCATGCCTACCAGGACCAGGTGGTGGTGATTGCCTTTGATGCCCTGGAACCGTTGGGCGTGGGCATCCAGCACGGCTGGTCTCCGTATGGTCCGCCCTCGCAGGTCACCAAGGCCCGGGGCTCGACCGCCGTCGAGCTCGACTACGAGCGCGCCTTCGAGGTCTACCGGCACACGGCCGAGAGCCGGGGCGACGCCCTGGACGCGCAAAGCTTCCCCCGCTTCGCGATGACCCACCCGCTGGGGATTCCCCAGGCCAATGGCGAGTTCGTGATCCGCGATCCCCTGACCGTCGAACCCGACGGTTCGGTGCGCTTCATCGCCGAGGTCCCGGACGGCTCCCTGGTCCGCGTGATGGAGGGCAAGCGCACGGACCTGCTCGACGCCGCGGGCAGTGCCGCCACCCTGGCCCGGGAGGCAACCCCTGGCACGTTGGGCGGCGCGGTGGTGTTCGATTGCGTCTCCCGGTACCTCCTCCTGGGGGAGGGCGTCCGGGACGAGCTCGCGAGGTTCCAGGACGCGCTCGGAGAGGACGTCCCGGTCGTGGGCTGTCTGACCCTGGGCGAGGTGGGGGCCATGGGAGGTGGGGTCCCCCAGTTCCACAACAAGACAGCGGTGGTGGTCGCCCTGCCTGGGTGAGGGAGTGAGGTGGCGCATGGCGGACCACGGCGCGGACGGGGACCACAAGCTCACCGAGGAACGGCTCGCGCTCTTGAGCGTGCTCCAGGAGCTCACGGTCGCGGCGCTCGATCTGCTCAATCCCTGCAAGCCCGCCGACGACTTCCTGGACCGCGTCGCGGAGCGGCTGGGGTGCGCGGTCGCCCTCTGGCTCCAGCCGGATGCGCGGGGACATGTGGGGCTTCTGGGCGCGAGCGGACTGTCCTCGGCCTCCCGCCAGCTCCCGATTCCAGGGTTGCCCCCGCGCCCCGAGATGCCAGCGCCTCACTCGGTGGACCTTCCCTACCCGGAGCTGGACTCGCCGGGGCTCGTGCGGTGGTCCGTGCCCATTGACGACGCCGGTGCTCCTTCCAGCTTGCTGCTGCTGTACTTCGACCGCGAGCCGCGGCTGCCGCGGCAATACCGGGGCATGGTGGAGCGGCTCGGCGGTGTGCTTCACACCGCGCTCGTCCACCGGCAGCTCTTCGCGCGGACCCTGGACAGCGAGCGCGAGCTCCAGCGGGAGCGGGACTTCAGTTCAGCGGTCCTGGACACGGCCCGCGCGCTGGTCATCGTCCTGGATCCCCAAGGGCGGATCATCCGCTTCAACCGGGCGTGCCAGGAGATGACGGGCTACTCCTTCGAGGAGCTGCGCGGCGCGTATTTCTGGACGCGACTCCAGCCGCCGGACGAAGCGGCGCGGGTCGCGAAGAACTTCGCCGTGCTCGCGGCCGGGTTGGGGTTCGAGCAGTCCGAGCATCACTGGATGACGCGCACGGGAGAGCGCCGCCTCATCGCCTGGGCCAGCAACGTGCTTCGAGGCGAGTCGGGAGTGATTGAGTACGTCATCGGCACCGGCATCGACATCACCGAGCACCGCCGGGCCGAGCAGGAGCGCGATCAGACCTTCCAGCGGGAGCAACAGGCGCGCGCCCGCGCGGAGGCGCAGGAGGGGCGGTCCGCGCTCCTGGCGGAGGCGTCCGGGCTGCTCACCGGCTCGCTCGCCCCCGAGGACGCGATGCGCAGCGTGGCCGCGCTGACCGTCGAGCGGTTCGCCGACTGGTGCGCGGTGGACCTGCTGGACGGGGGGCGTTCCTTCCAGCGCATCACCGAGGCCCGCTCCGATGCGCTGCACGCCACCGCGACCGCGCGGATGCACTGCGCGCTGCCTGACCTGGAGGCCGCGCATGGCCCGGGGAGGGTGCTCCGCCTGGGCGAGCCGGAGTTCTGCCCGGAGGGATGCGCCTCCATGTCACTGGGGTGCGTCCGGGACGGTCAGGGCCTGTCCGAGGTGGTCGAGTTCCAGTCGTGGATTTCGGTGCCGCTGCTCGCACGGGGGCATGCGCTCGGAGCGCTCACCCTCGCCCGCGTGGAGGGCGGTGGCCGGTATGGCCCGGCGGATTTCGCGCTCGCGCAGGAGCTGGCCCGCCGCGCGGCGATGGCGCTAGACAACGCCCGCCTCTACCAGCAGGCGCAGCTGGCGATTGGCCTGCGGGATGAGTTCCTCTCCATTGCCTCGCATGAGCTGAAGACCCCGGTCACGTCCCTCCAGTTGTCGGTGCAGGGATTGATGCGCCTTGCCCGCTCAGGAGCGCTGCGGACCGCGCGGGTGGAGACGGTGACGCACTCGCTGGAGGTCATCGAGCGTCAGGCGAAGCGGATGGCGAAGCTCGTCAACACCCTGCTGGACGTCTCCCGCATCCATGCCGGAAAGCTGGAGCTGGAGTTCGAGGAGGTGGACCTGGCCGCGCTGGTCCGGGACGTCGCGGCGCGCTTCGTCCCCGAGCTGGCCTCGTCCGGAACCCGGCTCCAGGTCCACGCAGACACGGCGATGCCGGGCGTGTGGGACCGGTCGCGGTTGGATCAGATCGTCACCAACCTGCTCTCGAACGCCATCAAGTACGGCGAAGGGAGGCCCATCGAAGTGCGAGTGGAGGGGGATGCCGTGATGGCCCGCCTGGAGGTCCGGGATCAAGGCATTGGCATCCCGGCGGAGCGGCACGCGCGCATCTTCCGGGCCTTCGAGCGCGCGGTGTCGTCACGCCACTACGGGGGGCTGGGGTTGGGCCTCCACATCGTGAACCAGCTGGTGGAGCGGCTGGGCGGTTCGGTCCAGGTCGAAAGCGAGGCGGGGCAGGGCGCCACCTTCACGGTGGCGCTGCCCCGCCGGGGGCCGCACACGTCTCCCACGGCGGATCCGACCGTGCAGGTTTCGCCTTAGGCCGGCTTCGGCTCGACGCCCGGGTTGCGGCCGTCCATGGGGGCCTGCGCGTCCGTCTGGTAGTAGTCGCGCACCACGTAGCGGCGGGCCACCAGCGCCATGCCCACGGCCGCCACGGTCGCCAGGGCCGCGTAGAAGAAGAACTGCGCGGAGCCCGTGAAGACGTTGAGCGCCGCGGCGATGGCCACCGCCACGTTCGCCAGCGTGTTCGTCACCAGCCACACGCTCTGGATGGTGCCCTTCATCTCCCGGGGCGCCTGCGTGTACGCGAACTCCAGGCCCGTGGTGGACACCAGGATCTCCGCCACCGTCAGCACGATGTAGGGCAAGAGCTGCCACGCGATGTTCAGCGTCGTCCCGCCCTCCATGGCCACCTGGAAGAAGCCCGCGATGACGAACGACGCGGCGCCAATCACCAGGCCCAGCGGCATGCGGCGCAGCGGCGTCAGCTCCCAGCCCATCCGCTGGAAGGCCGGGTACACCACGGCCGTCAGGAAGGGGATGAGCAGCATCACCAGCATGGGGTTGATGAACTGCATCTGGCTGGGCTGGAACACGATGCCGCCCACGTTGGGGTCCATGGACCGCGCCTGCACCACCCAGGTGGACGCCTTCTGATCAAACAGCATCCAGAAGAAGGGCACGAACGGCAGCATCAGCGCGGACACGCGGAACACCGCCTTCACGCCCTCCACCGACTCCGCCGGGTGCTCCGCCTTCGCCTTGTCCAGCCACGTGCCGCCCGCCGCGTCCTTGCCCCGGAACGCGCTGCCCAGCACCTTGAAGAACGAGTGCGGATTGGGGCCCGTGGGCGGCACCAGCACGTAGTGCTTGCGGCCCGCCCAGAAGATGATCGTCGCCAGGAACATCAGGATGCCCGGCACGCCGAAGGCCACCGCCGGCCCGTAGTTCTTCATCAGCACGGGGACGAACAGCGACGCGAAGAACGAACCGAAGTTGATGGTCCAGTAGAAGATGGCGAAGACCTTCTTCACCAGGTGCTTGTTGCCTTCCGTGAACTGGTCGCCCACCATCGCGGACACGCACGGCTTGATGCCGCCTGAGCCAATCGCGATGAGCGTCAGGCCCGTGTAGAAGCCCGTGGCGTTGTCCTCGAAGAGCGCCAGGCACGCGTGCCCCGCGCAGTACACCAAGCTCAGCACGAAGATGGTGTGGAACTTCCCGAAGAAGCGGTCCGCCAGGTACCCGCCAAGGAGCGGGAAGAAGTACACCCCCGCCATGAACAGGTGCATCAGGTACTTCGCCTGGGCCTCCCGCGCCCCTGTCTCCGGCACGTGCGTGCGCAGCAGGTAGTCGATGAAGAACACCACGAGGATGTTCCGCATCCCGTAGAAGCTGAAGCGCTCACAGGCCTCGTTCCCGATGATGTAGGGAATCTGAGGCGGGAAGCGCTGGGAGGTGGGGGCGGTCGAGGTCTCGGCCATGCCCCCACCCTACCGGGGCCCCTCAGGCCGCGTCCACGCGCTTGCCAATGCGGGCCCGGCGCGCCTTGCCCAGCACGTGCTTGAGGTAACGCCCGGTGTGGCTGGCCTCCGCCTTCGCCACGTCCTCCGGCGTCCCGATGGCGAGAATCTGCCCGCCGCCCGAGCCGCCCTCCGGACCCAGGTCGATGAGCCAGTCCGCGCTCTTGATGACGTCCAGGTTGTGCTCGATGACGAGCACGCTGTTGCCCGCCTCCACCAGCCGGTTGAGCACGGACAAGAGCTTGCGGATGTCCTCGAAGTGCAGGCCCGTGGTGGGCTCGTCCAGGATGTAGAGCGTGCGCCCGGTGGCCACCCGGGCCAGCTCGCGGGCGAGCTTGATGCGCTGCGCCTCACCGCCGGACAGGGTGGGGGAGGGCTGGCCCAGCCGCAGGTAGCCCAGGCCCACGTCGGTGAGCGTGGTGAGCACGCGCAGGATGTCCTTGTGCGCGCCGAAGTGGTCCACCGCTTCCCGGACGCTCAGGTCCAGCGTCTCCGCGATGTTCTTGCCCTTGTAGCGCACGCGCAGCGTGGCTTCGTTGAAGCGCTTGCCGTTGCAGACCTCGCAGGGGACGTACACGTCCGCCAGGAAGTGCATCTCCACCAGCTTCACGCCGTCGCCCTCGCACGCCTCGCAGCGGCCGCCCTTGATGTTGAAGCTGAAGCGGCCCGGGCCGTAGCCGAACGTGCGCGCCTCCGGCGTCATGGCGAAGACTTCACGGATGGCGTCGAACACCTTGGTGTATGTGGCCGGGTTGCTGCGCGGCGTGCGGCCAATGGGCCGCTGGTCGATGTCGATGACCTTGTCCAGGTGCTCCAGGCCCTTGATGGACTTGTGCTTGCCCATGGGCTCGCGGCTCTCGTAGAGCGCGCGCGCCAGGGCCGGGTAGAGGATTTCGTTGATCAGCGTGGACTTGCCCGCGCCGGACACGCCCGTCACCGCCGTGAAGATGCCCAGCGGGATGTCCGCGTCCACGTTCTTCAGGTTGTTCTCCGTCGCGCCCACGATGGAGATCTGGTGCTTGGGGTTCACCGGGCGGCGGGACTCGGGGATTTCAATCTCCTGGCGGCCGGACAGGTACGCGCCGGTGAGGCTCTTCTCGTCCGCCATCACCTGCTTGGGCGTGCCCTGGGACACCACCTGACCGCCCAGTTCGCCCGCGCCGGGGCCGAAGTCCACCAGGTAGTCCGCCTCCTCCATCGTCTCCTCGTCGTGCTCCACGACGATGACGGAGTTGCCCAGGTCGCGCAGGCGCTTGAGCGTGGTGAGGAGCTTGCCGTTGTCGCGCTGGTGCAGGCCGATGGAGGGCTCGTCCAGGATGTAGATGACGCCTGTCAGCTCGCTGCCCATCTGCGACGCCAGCCGGATGCGCTGGCTCTCACCGCCGGACAGCGTGGACGCGGTGCGGTCCAACGTGAGGTAGCCCAGGCCCACGTCCACCAGGAAGGACAGGCGGCTGCGGATCTCCTTGAGCAGCTCCTGGGCAATCTTCTCCTCCTGCGCGCTCAGGCCCATCTGCGTGAGGAAGGTGCGCGCCTCCGTGATGGTCATCCGGCTCAGGTCCACCAGCGTGCGCGTGTGCACCTTCACCGCGCGGCTCTCCGGACGCAGGCGCTCGCCCTTGCAGGACGGGCAGGGCTTGTCGCTGAAGTACTTCTGCAGCTCCGCCTTGCGCGCTTCCGACGTGGTCGTCTTGAAGTTGCGCATGGTGCGGGCGAGCAGGCCCTCCCACTCCATGTCGTACTGGCCGTTGTCGCCCCACTGCACGGTGAAGGACTTGCCCTTCGCGCCGTTCATCAGGACGTCCTTCTCCCGCTTGGTCAGCTTCGCGTACGGGACGTCCAGGTCGATCTTGAACGCGGACGCCAGGCTCTCCACGAAGTCCGCCGTCCAGCCCTCGCCGCGGTTCATGCCGCTGGCCCACGGCTCAATGGCGCCGTCGCGGATGGTGCGCGACGGGTCCGGCACCAGCAGGTCCGCGTCCATCTCCGGACGGGTGCCCAGGCCGTTGCAGTCCGTGCACATGCCCAGCGGGTTGTTGAAGGAGAACGACGCGGGCGTCAGGTCCCCGAAGGACAGGCCGCACGCGGGGCACGCGTTCAGCTCGCTCATCACGCGGTCGGACGCGAGCGTGCCCTTCTCGTCCGTGATGATGAGCGTGCCCTTGCCCTCGCGCAGCGCGGTCTCCACGGAGTCCGTCAGGCGCGTGCGCAGGTCCGGCTTCAACACCAGACGGTCGATGATGAGCGCGATGTCGTGCTTGGACTTCTTGTCCAGCTCGATGCGCTCTTCCAGCTCGCGCACCTTCCCGTCCACGCGCGCGCGGGAGAAGCCGCGCTTCTGCGCCTCCGCGAGCAAATCTTTGTGTTCGCCCTTGCGGTTCGTGACGATGGGCGCCAGCACCTGGAGCTTGGTGCCCGCGGGCAGCTTCATGATCTCATCGACGATCTGCTGCGCGCTCTGCTTGCCCACCTTGCGGCCGCACTGGGGGCAGTGCTGCACACCGATGGAGGCGTAGAGCACTCGCAGGTAGTCGTGCACCTCCGTGACGGTGCCTACCGTGGAGCGCGGGTTGTTGCTGGCCGCCTTCTGCTCGATGGAGATGGTGGGCGACAGGCCTCGCAGCGTGTCGTAGCGGGGCTTCTCCATCTGCCCCAGGAACTGGCGCGCATAGGAGGAGAGGCTCTCCACGTAGCGGCGCTGCCCCTCGGCGTAGAGCGTGTCGAACGCGAGCGAGCTCTTGCCGGAGCCCGACACACCGGTGAACACCACGAGCTTCTTCTTCGGGATGTCCAGGGAGACGGTCTTGAGGTTGTGCTCCCTGGCACCACGGATGGAAATGACGTCGGGCTCGGACATGGGGGGCGCTTTATCACTGAAAGGGTGTTCCGGTGCACGCAAAGGCGCACTACCGGAGAGGTTCAGCGGAAACACGCGAAACCGCCGCCCGCATCCCCACCGCCAAACGGGCACCCGGCCGTCCTGCGCACGCCACTCGTCCCCTCTGGAAATCGCACGGCCCCCGAGGGTCAGGGGTCGGTGTAGCATCGACCGTTTGTGAAGCTTTTGCAGTCGCTTCCACGAAACGTGGAATCTCCTGCTTTACCCGTTAAATGCCGTTCCCCAGCGAGGGCGCCCGTTTGCCGTGTTGGCGGCGTGACGGCGCCTCGTTGGGACGCCCAGGCACCAGGGTTGCACCTTTCTACGACGACCGGATCCACGCGCAGTGCTGTGTGGGGGGACACCGGTGCCGTGCGTAGGAAATGGGGGACTCTGTATGCGTGGACTCCGATGGCTGGTGTTGGCGTTGGTGGCGGCGGCGACGGCGTGTGAGCGGCCCACTTCACAGCAGGCACGCACGGGCTTCGCGGCACGCCCGGAGCTCCTGGAGTTCGGCCCCGCCGCCGTGGGGCGCACCAAGACGATGACGCTGCGGCTGGCGAACCAGGGGCGCGCGTCGTACCGCGTGGAGGGGGCGCGCTCGTCGCTGCCCAACGTCAGCGTCCCGGTGTTCGAGCCCTTCACGCTGACGGCCGGCGCGGAGCACGAGCTTGAAGTGCGCTTCACGCCCGACGTGGAGGGCGCGGTGCAGGGGCAGCTGGAGCTGTTCACGGACGCGTCCGGCGGCGCGGCGACGCAGGTGCCCATCAGCGGGCGCGGCGTGAAGGCGCTGGTGGAGGTGCCGGAGTCAGCGCTCGACTTCGGCAACGTGAACCTGGGGCTGGTGGAGATGCGCGAGGTGACGGTGCGCAACCCCTCCGACGTGGAGAGCCCGCTGGTGCTGTCGGTGGAGGGCGCGGACAAGGACGAGTTCTCCGCCGGCGCGGGGATGCCGTCCACGCTGGCGCCGCATGAGACGCGCAAGGTGCCGGTGGCCTTCAGCCCGGTGCGGCTGGGCAACGGGGAGGCGGAGCTGCACGTCGCGGTGTGCGACGGCTGCGAGCCCGCGGTGGTGAGGCTGACGGGGATGGGCGTGGCCGGCGCGCTGGAGGTGACGCCGCTGCGCGTGGACTTCGGCCGGGTGGCGGTGGGCGCCACCGCCGAGGAGCGCATCACCGTGCGCAACCTGGGCTCCGAGCCGCTCAGCTACAAGGGCGCGGCGCTCCTGGAGGACCCGTCCGGCGTGTTCAAGGTGGTGAGCGCGCCCGCGCTCCCCAACGACGTGCTGGCTCCGGGTGGGGTGGTGGAGCTGCGCGTGGCCTTCACGCCCGCGGTGGCCGGCCGGGTGCGCGATGGCCGCGTGGAGGTGTCCGTGCGCAAGCCGAAGACGACGTCGCCCGGGCCCAAGGTGACGCTGACGGGTGAGGGCGGCGCGTCGTGCGTGGAGGTGACGCCCGCGCACCTGGACTTCGGGCCGGTGGCCTTCGGCATGACGGCCACGCGCGACGTCACCGTGAACAACCACTGCCGCGAGGAGACCACCGTCACCGGGCTCCACCTCACCACTCAGGCGGGGGGCTACTTCACGCTCGCGCAGCCGCCGTCCAGCCAGCCGGTGGCGCCCGGGGGCACGCTGAAGGTGGGCCTCACCTTCAGCCCTCGCGCGGGCGTGGGCAGCGCGAGCAGCGGGCAGTTGGCCGTCACCTCCACCCAGCGCACCTCCAGCGCCACGGACGGCGTGACGCTGGCGGGCGAGGGCAAGGCCTTCGCGCCGTGCGAGTACGCGCTGCCCTCGGTGCTGGACTTCGGCCAGGTGCCGGTGGGCTCGGAGGTGGCGCTGGGGGTGACGCTGCGCAACACCGGCACGCAGGCGTGCTTCCTGGCGGGGCTCCAGTTGGCGTCGGGGTCGGACCCCGCGTTCCGCGCGTCGACGGTGGCCAACAGCGTGCTGGAGCCCGGCAAGAAGGCCACGCTGCTCGTGCGCTTCCGCCCATCCGGTGAAGGGGAGTTCCAGGGGCTCGCGGAGGGCTGGGTGAGCCACCCCACGCGCGGCCACCCGTTGGTGAACCTGGTGGGCCGGGGCGTGCAGGGGTGCTTCTCCGTGCAGCCCACCACGGTGGACTTCGGCATCAGCCGGCTGGCGTGCGGCCCTCGCACCCGCGAGTTCATGGCCTACAACGACTGTCCGGGGGACGTGAAGGTGACGGGCATGAAGCTGGAGCAGCCGGGCCAGGAGTTCGCCGTGTCCGGCGCGCTGCCGGCCACGATTCCCGCGGGCGGGCGCGTGAAGCTCACCGCGAAGTACGCGCCCGGGGAGGAGGGCGAGGACGCGGCGACGGTGCGCTTCACGCTGAGGGACGGCGCCGTCTACAACGCGGGGCTCGTGGGGCGGGGCCTGGCGAAGACGGACCAGACGGACCGCTTCGTCCAGCAGTCGGAGGCGCGCGTGGACGTGCTCTTCGTCGTGGACAACTCGGGCTCCATGATGGAGGAGCAGCAGAGCCTGGGGGATAACTTCTCGGCCTTCCTGTCCGCGGCCACCGCCGCGCAGGTGGACTACCGCATCGGCGTCACCACCACCGGCCTGGACCCGTCTCCGGGCGGCTGGTCCGAGTGCCCCGGCGGCGCGCTGGGCGGTGAGAACGGGCGCCTGTTCCCCGTGGACGGCTCCAGCCCGCGCATCATCACGCCGGAGACGCCCAACGCGGCCGGCGTCTTCGCCACCAACACGCACGTGGGCGTATGCCACTGGAACGAGCAGGGCCTGGACGCGGCGTACCGAGCGCTGTCGGATCCGCTGCTCTACGACCTGGATGATCCGCGCACGCCCCAGGCCAACGACGGCAACGGCGGGTTCCTGCGCGAGGAGGCGAAGCTGGCCATCATCGTGCTGTCGGACGAGGAGGACTTCAGCTCCCAGCCGGTGTCCTTCTACGAGACCTACCTCCTGGCCCTGAAGGGGAACGACCCGTCCAAGGTGAGCTTCAACGCCGTGGTGGGCCCGGAGGACCTGAGCACCTGCACCACCTCCAGCAGCTCCGGCAGCCGGTACATGGAGCTGGCCCGGAAGCTCAACGGCGTGGTGGACAGCATCTGCACGCCCAACTGGGCCGCGTCGCTGGAGAAGCTGTCGGAGAGCGCCTTCGGGCCCAACCGGGCCTTCCCCCTGTCGGAGGTGCCGGAGGACCCCGGCGCCATCGCCGTCCGGGTGGACGGACTGCCCGTGACGGACGGCTGGTCCTATGACGCGCGGGCCAACGCTGTCATCTTCGACCGGCTGCGCGCCCCGGCCCCGGGCGCGGTGGTGGAGGTCACCTATCCGCTGGGTTGCCCGTAGCTGGGGCAGCCATACGTCCGTCACTGGAAAGTGACAGAGGCGGATGACTCGACAGGGAGGGGCGGGAGGCCTTGAGTGAAGGACATGCCGCAGGACTCCCTCCTCGTCGCCGCGCTGGGTGACATCCATGGCCGCTTCCACCGCGTGGAGGCGTGGCTGGATGCGCTGGAGCAGGCGCGTGGCCGGAGGGTGGACCTGGTGCTGGCGGTGGGGGACGTGGAGGCCTTCCGCCACGCGGACGACCACCGGCGCAAGGCCGCCAAGCGCGCCATGCCCGCCGAGTTCGCCGAGTACGCGGACGGCATCCGCCGCGTGAAGCGGCCGCTGTACTTCATTGGCGGCAACAACGAGGACTTCGAGGCGCTGCACGACCTGCCTGACGGCGGTGAGCTGGCCCCGGACGTCCACTACCTGGGACGCGCGGGCCTGCGCACCCTGGGCCCGTTGCGCGTGGCGTACCTGTCCGGCATCCACGCGCCGCGCTTCATCGACCAGCCGCTGAAGCGGCCCACGTCGCTGGATACGGCGAAGCAGGCGGGCTACTTCCGCACGCCGGAGGTGGAGCACGTGTCCGCGATGCGGGACGTGGACCTGCTGCTCGTGCACGAGTGGCCCCGGGGCATCGTGCAGAAGGCCCGTGACGAACGCCTGGCCCCCTCGCGCCCGCTGCCCTCGCCGTGGATTGGCAACCCGGTGACGCGCAAGCTGGTGGACACGGTGCACCCGAAGTGGGTGATCTGCGGCCACTCGCACAAGCCCTTCGCCGTGGCGCTGGACTCGCACGGACGTGCGCTGTCGCGCGTGGCGTGCCTGGACCAGGCGGCGCGACCGGACACCGCCGTCTTCTGGCTGGAGTTCGAGGGGCGCGAGGCCCAGCGCGCGGGCTGGGGCGTCTCCGGTGTCGCCGCCTGGCAGGCGGGACAGCGCTGGGGGCTGCACACGCTGCCGCCGCTGGAGGAGTCCGACGGGCCGGGCAGCGTGCCCGTGGACAACGGCGCTACAGCTTGACGACGTCCATGCCCTTGCGCGGCAGCTCCACGCGGAACTCCGTGTAGGGCCCGCTGCCGGAGAGCACCTCCACGCCGCCCTGATGCGCGTGGATGATCTGCTGGACGATGTAGAGCCCCAGGCCCAGGCCCTCGCCCCGGCCCCGGCGTTGCTGGCCGCCGCGGAACGGGTCGAAGAGGAAGGGCATCAGGTGGGCGGGGATGACGCCCACGTTGGTGATGGTGAAGTGCAGGGCGTGGTCGCGCGTGCCGTCCACGAGGATGCGCACCGGCTCCGCGGCGTCGCCGTGCTGGAGCGCGTTGCCGATGAGGTTGGAGGCCACCTGCGCCAGCCGGTCCGCGTCCCAGTCTCCCACGAGGTCTCCGTCCTGCCGCACCTCGATGCGGTGGCGGGGCCATGACGTCTGGTGCTCCTGCACCATGCGCTGCACCAGCTGCCCGAAGTCCGTCTCTCCCCGGCGCAGCGGAATCCCGCCCGCCAGCCGCGCGCGCGCCAGGTCCAGCACGTCTTCAATCATCCGGCTCATGCGCTTGCCGGCGGTCATCATCCGCGAGGCCGTCTTCTTCACGGCCTCGTCTTCCGAGCGGCGCTGGAGCAGGTCCGCCGCGGTGAGGATGGCGGAGAGGGGGTTCCTCAGGTCGTGGCCCAGCACCGCGGTGAACATCTCGTTGAGGCGCAGCGTCTCCGCGAGCGTGTCCAACTGCTGCGCCAGCTGCTGCTTCTGGCGATGCATCTGGAAGAAGACCTCCGCCTTGCCGCGTAGCGCGTGGGCTTCCAGCGGCTTGAAGAGGAAGTCCACCGCGCCGGCCTCGTAGCCCTTGAAGGTGCGCCAGGGGTCGCCACCGCCGGCGGTGACGAAGATGATGGGCACGTCGCGGGTGCGCTCTGAGCCGCGCATCAGCTCCGCCAGCTCGAAGCCGTCCATCTCCGGCATCTGCACGTCCACGAGCGCGAGCGCGAACTCGTGACGCAACAGCAGCTCCAGTGCCTCCGCGCCGGAGCGGGCGCAGTGCACCTCCACGTCGTCACGCCGCAGCACGGCGGAGAGCGCCAGGAGATTCTCCTCCAGGTCATCGACGAGCAGGCACTTCACCCGGGAAGCCACGGGCAGGGGCTCCTTGCTGAGGACGGACAGGTCAGATAGCACCGCCATCTCCCCATGCCCGGAAGACGGCGGGCATCTGTTCAAGAGGCAGCACGAAATCCACCGGCCCCGCCGCGACGGCTGCCTGGGGCATGGCAGGCGAGCGAGCGGTGTTGGGGGCCTGCACCAGGGTGACGCCGCCCCGCCGTTTCACCGCCTGGAGCCCCAGCGCCCCGTCCGCGTTGGCGCCCGTAAGGATGACGCCGCCCAGGCGTGGGCCATAGACGGCCGCGGCGGATTCGAAGAGCACGTCGATGGCGGGGCGGGAGAAGTGGACGGGGGCGTCCATGGACAGCGCGAGCAACGGCCCCTTCGCGTCCCGGTCCACGAGCAGGTGGTAGTTGGGTGGCGCGAAGTAGAGGGTCCCGGGCTGGACAGGCTGCTTGTCCGTCGCCTCGTGCACCGGCAGCGTGCACCGGGCGGTGAAGACCTCCGGCAGCAGGCTGGGGAGTTTGCGCGGCAGGTGCAGGACGACGAGGACCGCGGGCCGGAAGTTCGTGGGCAGCGCGGGCAGGATTTGTGTCAGGACATCCACCCCGCCCGCGGACGCACCAATGACGATGGCGTCGACGCGGCCAGCGGGCGGAGCGGGGCGCGGAGTGGGCATGGCGGTGGGGCCTCCTCTATCGCTTCTGGTAGAGCCTATCCTCGGGGACGACGGGGGTGAACGAGGCCTCGTGCGAGGAGAAGCGCAGAGACTCGCGCGCCCCCAGGCCCAGGAACCCCTTGTGACAGAGCGATTCCGCGAACAATCCCAGCGCGCGCTCCTGGAGTTCGCGGTTGAAGTAGATGAGCACATTGCGGCACGACAGGAGCTGCACCTCCGCGAAGACGCTGTCGGTGGCCAGGCTGTGGTCCGAGAAGATGATGTGGCCCTTGAGCGACCGGTCGAACACCGCGCCGCCGTACGCGGCGGTGTAGTAGTCCGACAGCGACGTGCGCGCGCCGGACAGCCGGTGGTTCTGGGTGAAGGACGCGATGCGGTCCACCGCGTACACACCGGCTTCCGCGCGCTGGAGCGCGGTGGGGTTGATGTCCGTGGCGTAGATGAGCGTGCGCTCCAGCAGCCCCTCCTCACGCAGCAGGATGGCGAGCGACCAGGCCTCTTCCCCCGTGCTGCACCCCGCGACCCAGACCTTGAGGGACGGATAGGTGCGCAGCACCGGCACCACGTGCTCGCGCAGGCCGCGGAAGTAGGACGGGTCGCGGAACAGCTCGCTCACCTGCACGGTGAGGTAGTCCAGCAGCACGGGGAACAGCGCGGGTTCGTGCAGCATCCGGTCCTGGAGCTGGGACAGGGTGGCGCAGTCGAGGCGCTCGGCGGCCTGGGCCAACCGGCGCTTGAGGGAGGACTCCGCGTAGCCGCGGAAGTCGTAGTGGTATTTCAGGTAGAGCGCCTCGAGCAGCAGCCGCAGCTCGATGTCGAACTCCTTCGTCGCCACGTCGAGCATGCGCGGCCTCACCCCTTGGGCATCCAGACGCGCAGGAGCGACAGCAGCTTCTCCACGTCGAGCGGCTTGGCGATGTAGTCATTGGCGCCCGCCTGGAGGCACTTCTCCTGGTCGTCGCGCATGGCCTTCGCGGTGAGCGCGATGATGGGCAGCTTGCGCCAGGCCTCCTGCTTGCGGATTTCGCGCGTGGCGGTGAGGCCATCCATCTCCGGCATCATGATGTCCATCAGCACCAGGTCCACCGCGAGCTGGGGCTGGGCCAGGCTCTTCGTGAGCAGGGCCAGGGCCTCCTTTCCGTTGCGGGCGATCTCCACCTTCGCGCCCCGGGGCTCCAGCACGCTGGAGAGGGCGAAGATGTTCCGCACGTCGTCCTCCACCACGAGGATGCGGCGGCCCTCCAGCGTGGACTCGCGGTCGCGAGCGGCCTGGAGCATGCGCTGGTGCTCCGGTGGCAGGCGCGACTCCACCTGGTGCAGGAACAGCGTCACCTCGTCCAACAGGCGCTCCGGGGAGCGCACGCCCTTGATGATGATGGAGCGTGAGAAGCGGCGCAGCTGCTGCTCCTCGTCGCGGCTGAGCGTGTGGCCGGTGTAGACGATGACGGGAGGGAAGGAGACGGCCTCCTCGGCGGCCATGCGCTCCAGGAGGTCCTGGCCGCTCAGGTCCGGCAGGTGCAGGTCCATCACCATGCAGTCGAAGGTGTGCTCGCGAAGCCGCTGGAGCGCGTCGTGCGCGGTGGCGACGCCCTCCACCTCCACGTCCTCTGCCTCCAGCAGCTTCTGGATGCTCTCGCGCTGACGGGCGTCGTCCTCCAGCACCAGCACCCGGCGGGGGCCCGGCGCGGACTTCGTCTCCAGCGTGCGGAAGACGTCCAGCAGTTGCTCGCGCTGCACGGGCTTGAGCGCGATGCCCACCGCGCCCAGCTCCAGTGCCTCACGCGTCGGGTCCGCCGCGGACACCACGTGCACCGGGATGTGGCGCGTGCGCGGATTGCGTTTGAGCTGATCCAACACCGTGAGGCCGGAGTGGTCCGGCAGGTTCATGTCCAGGATGATGGCATGGGGCGCGTGGCCGAGCGCGGCCTCCAGTCCATCCGTGGCGGTGGCGGCCAGGATGCACTGGAAGCCCAGCTCGCGCGCCAGGTCGCGCAGGATGAGGGCGAAGCGGGCGTCGTCCTCCACCACCAGCAGCACCCGCGAGCCGGAGGTGAGCCGCTCGCGGTCGTCCTCCAGGCCAGGGGGCGGGGCCGGTGTCGGGC
>NZ_RAWR01000014.1:0-74905 GCF_003986945.1 Corallococcus sp. AB018
GGTTCGACGCGTCGAAAGGGGGGGCTGGAGCGACTCCTCCGAGGGGGCGGGGCATGGCATCGCGGTTGCTTTGGGGGAGGAGGCGTCACCTCAACCCACCTAGGAGCAAGACCATGGGCACTCCCTCCGTGATTTTCGTCGCCAACAACACCAGCGGTGCCAACTGGCTGCCGGGCACTCCCACCATCGACCACGGGGCCCTCAGCCCGTCGGCGCCGCCCAACGTGTCGACGCAGGCGGGCCCTCAGAACCTGTTCACCGCGGAGCCCAACTGGGGGCTGATGGGGGACGAGGGCGCCGTGACGTACTCGTGCGGCGCCAGCCCGTCGACGGACCAGTTCGTGCTGTGGTGGGACAACCGCTGGTCGCACGCCTCCGGCCCTGGCGTCATCGCGAAGAGCAGCAACTACGACATCTCCTCCACGGTGTCGTTCAGCCAGGGCTCCGGCAACTACACCGTCACGGTGAGCCTGGCGCCCAAGGCGGCGAAGCGCTGACGCGCGTGCGGTAGGGTCGTGGGCCATGCCGCACGACCCCCTCGCCGATGTCTCCACTGCCGCGATGAAGGAGCGCGGAGGCTCGCGGGCGGCTCCCCGCGCCGTGCCCGCGCTGACGGTGGTGTCCCATCCGGTGCCCCGGCGCGTGGGGGAGCGGCTGCTGTTGGACGCGGTGGTGGCGGGGCGGACCCTGGCCCTGTCGCGCAACGGGCCGGACTTCGCGAAGCCGGGCAGCTCGCTGGGGCTGCCGCTGGCGGATCCATTCGTGAGCCGCAAGCCGCTGGAGCTCTCCGCCCTGCCGGATGGGGGCGTACGCCTGACGGTGCCGGAGGACGGCACGCACGTGGTCGCGGCGGGCGTGCCGCTCCATGGCGCGAGGGACTTCGGGCCGGCGGAGTTGATGGACGGAGTCGCGCTGGAGCTGTCGGGCCGCGTGGTGCTGCTGCTGCACACGGTGGAGCTGGACGGCGAGGGCATGGCGGACACGCCGGGCATGGTGGGCGAGAGCGCGGGCCTGCGGCGGCTGCGCAAGCACATCGAGCGGGTGGCGGACCTGGACGTGTCGGTGCTCATCCGGGGCGAGACGGGCACGGGCAAGGAGCTGGTGGCGCAGGCCATCCACCAGCTGTCACCGCGCCGGGATGGGCACTTCGTCAGCGTCAACCTGGGGGCCATCCCCAAGGAGCTGGCGGCGGCGGAGCTGTTCGGTTCGCGGAAGGGCGCGTACTCCGGGGCCACGCAGGACCGCGAGGGCTTCTTCCGCGCCGCGCACGGGGGCACGCTGTTCCTGGACGAGGTGGGCGAGGCGCCGCCGGAAGTGCAGGTGATGCTCCTGCGCGTGTTGGAGACGGGCGAGCTGTACCCCGTGGGCGCCAGCCAGCCGGTGAAGGTGGACGTGCGGCTCATCGCCGCGACGGACGCGCACCTGGAGGATCAGATCCGCGACGGGCGCTTCAAGGCGCCGCTGCTGCACCGGTTGGCGGGCTACGACCTGCGCGTCCCCGCCCTGCGTGAACGGCGCGAGGACGTGGGCCGGTTGTTCTTCCACTTCGCGCGCGAGGAGCTGGCGGCGCTGGGAGAAGCGGCGCGGCTGGACACGGAGGATCCGCACGCGGAGCCGTGGCTGCCCGCGCCGCTGGCGTCGCGGCTGGTGCGGGCGGCGTGGCCGGGGAACATCCGGCAGCTTCGCAACCTCACTCGGCAGCTGGTCATTGGAAGCCGGGGGCAGGCTCGCTTGCAGCTGGATCCCCAATTGGAGGAAGCACTGGGCTCGGCGGCGGGAGCGGGGGCCGCGCCGATTCCGCGAGGAGCACAGGCCTCGGCTGGCGTTCCCGCGGCTCCGGCTCAAGGCGCCGACGCCCCGGAGGCGCGCGAGGCGGCGGTGCCCCGGCGCAAGCCATCGCAGGTGACGGAGGCGGAGCTGCTGGCCGCGCTGCGGGCGAGCGCATGGGACCTGAAGGCCACGGCGGACGCGTTGGGCATTCCACGCCCGTCCGTCTACGACCTCATCGAGCGCAGCCCGAACCTGCGCACCGCCGGGGACCTGGGCGCGGACGAAATCATCCGCTGCTTCGAGACCTGCGGCGGCGACCTGGACGCGATGGTGCGCACGCTGGAGGTATCGAAGCGCGCGCTGGGGCGGCGGTTGAAGGAGTTGGGGCTTACGGCGAAGGTCCCATGAACGCAGTGGCACGCTTGCTGCTGAGCCGTCGCGTCATCCGTCTTCATCCCCTGGAGGGTTCCCCATGCGAAGCCGCGTCCTCTTCCCGCTGTGCCTCACCGGACTGCTGCTGGCCTGTGCCAGTGGCGCCCGTTCCACCTCATCCGAAGCCGCGTCGTCCGACAGCGAGCCGGTGCAGCCCTGCACGGTGAACCCGACGCCGCCCCAGGCGGACGTGCTGGTGACCATCACCGCCAGCACGGACGGTAAGGTGCACTTCAGCAGCACGACGGTGAAGGTGCTGCCCGGGCAGACGGTGGGCTTCGTGTCCCAGGTGCAGCAGGACCGGTGCATCCGCGTGCATGAAAGCAGTTTCCTCGAGGACCCTCGGCGGAACCCCCTGTCGGTGCCCGCGTGTCAGGTCGCTTCCTGGACGCTGAGCTCCGGGGATGAGCCGGGGACGAGAACGTCGCTGTGGTCCTGCCCGACGAGCGACTGCTCCAAGTGCACGCAGCCCACGCAGTCCGATGGCATCCGACAGACCATCAACGGCACGCTGGAAGTCACCGGGCGCAACGAGGACTGACGCCCGCGCCCCGTGATGCGGACCACGTCAGGGCTTGCGAGCCCTGACCGGCCTGGCGGACTGCCGTGGCGGCGCGGCCGGAGCCACGGGAGGACTGGTGCTCGCGGTGACGGCCTTGAGCTCTTCGAGGCCGAGCTGGATGTGCCGTGAGAGGTCCTGCGCCTTCGGGTCCTCGAGCCAGCGCTCGAACGCGACCTTGAAGACGGCGATGCCTGCCTCGGCGGCCAGGCTCGCGGTGGGCTCGGTGACGCCGCGCTTTCGAAGCGTGTCCGCGGCGGCCGAGGCGAGGGAGGCCAGCTTGATCAGCTCGCGCTCCCGCAGTTCCGAGTGCGCGGCGAGGAGCGCCTGGCGCGCCCGGGCATGCTCGCGGCGGTCCTTGAAGAAGGGGGCCAGGGACTCGAGGGCGGCGGCGACCGTGTCGAGCGGCGCGGTCCCCTGAGGGGCCTCCGCGATGGTGGAGACGATGCGCTTGTGGAGCGCGTCCGAGCCTCCGAACAGGACCTCCTTCTTATCGGTGAAGTAGCGGAAGAACGTCCGCTCGGTGAGCCCCGCGCGCGCGGCGATCTCCTCCACCGTCGTCCGGTCGTACCCGTGCTCCTGGAACAGGCTCATCGCGGCCTGTGCAAGCCGGTCTCGTGCGTTGGGTTCCCAGCGGCCCATGGGTCCAAGCTTAACCTGATTGCAGTCACTGACATCACTTGTTAGTAGTGATGTCAGTAGCTGACATCAAGGAGCTTTCCATGCGCGTATTCGTGACGGGTGCGTCTGGTTTCATCGGCTCGGCGGTCGTCCCTGAACTCTTGGGGGCAGGGCATCAGGTGGTGGGGCTTGCCCGCTCGGATGCTTCGGCCCGGGCCCTGGAGGCGGCGGGGGCGGAGGTGCATCGCGGTTCGCTGGACGACCCGGACAGCCTGCGTGCGGGAGCGGCGAAGGCGGACGGCGTCATCCACCTGGCGTTCATCCACGACTTCTCCCGCTTCGCGGACTCGGTGCGTGCTGACGCGCGCGCGATTGAATCCATGGGCAAGGCGCTCGAGGGTTCCCAGCGGCCCCTCGTCATCGCGGCGGGGTTGCTGGGCCTGGCGCCGGGACGCATCGCCGTGGAGACCGACGCGGCGGCTCCATCGGGGCGCGGCGCGTCGGAGGCGATGATGCTCGCGCTGGCCGAGCGCGGTGTGCGCACGTCCATCGTGCGGCTTGCACCGTCGGTTCACGGCAAGGGCGACCACGGCTTCGTGCCGCACCTCATCGCTTCCGCGCGGCGCAAGGGCGTGGCCGCCTACGTCGGGGATGGGGCGAATCGCTGGCCCGCAGTGCACCGGTCCGACGCGGCCCGGCTCTTCCGGCTCGCGCTGGAGCGGTCCCCCGCGGGTTCAAGGCTCCACGCCGCGGCCGACGAGGGCGTGCCAGCCCGTGACATCGCGGCTGTCATCGGCCGCCGGTTGGGGGTGCCGGTCGCTTCGAAGACGCCAGCGGAGGCGGGCGACTTCCTCGGCTTCCTGGGGACGCTCTTCGCGATCGATGCTCCTGCGTCGAGCGCCCGCACGCGTGAACAGCTCGGCTGGCGACCCGAAGGGCCCGGGCTCCTGGCGGACCTCGACGACGACCACTACTTCGCACCGGACGCTGGCACGATCCTGTGAGCGCGATGGAGGAGCGCTGGCGTCCCGGTTCTACGGGCCGGGTCTGACACGAGGCCGCTCGGGAGTCGCTGGACCGGCGGCGTCCTGCTGTCCGATGGGCGAGGGGAGGGCGCACGTTCGCGCAAATCGGACGACAAGTCTGTCCGTCCGCACGGATGAGAAGGTGAGAGCCCGGCAGGGCCTCCCCGGCCGCAGCGCACGAACCTGTCCGACAGTCGGACAGGTTTTGGAAGGTCGCTGGCAGGAGGTGGGGAGCGGGGAGGTCTGGGCGACGCTGCCCCGGATGACTCAGCTCAGCCCGAAGTCTCCCGCTGGCTCACGGCCATCATCGTCGCGAGCATGGTCGCGATGGGCTTGAGGCCCGCATCGGTCTCCGCGAACACGTCACCCGTGGTGACCGTGAGCGTCCGGCCGGGCTTCGTCACCCGGCCCTGCGCGATGAACTTCCGGCCCGCGGCGGGCGCGAGGAAGTTCACCTTGTACTCCACCGTCAGGACGGCGGCGTCCACGGGCATCAGCGAGTACGCCGCGTAACCGCATGCACTGTCGACGATGGCCGTGACGATGGCCGCGTGCAGATAGCCGTGCTGCTGCGTGAGGTCCTCCCGGAACGGCAGCTCGATGATGACTTCGCCCGGTGCCACGGAGATCAGCGACGCGCCAATCGTGTCCATGACGCGCTGGCGCGCGAAGCTGTCGCGAACGCGTTGCTCGAAAGCGGCGTCCGCTGGGGTGAAGACCCGCGGTCCAAAGGGTGGCCTGCCTGTGCTCATGGAAATGCTCCAGGTGGTCAGCGCTGGGGGGCGCTGCCGAAGCCGAGCTCGTTCCCGTCGGAGTCCCGGTAGGTGGCCCTGCGGACGCCGTCTTTGTACGTCTCCTGCTTCTCCGCGTGGATCCCCCGCTCGGCGAGCCGGGCCACGAGGCCGTCCAGGTCGTCCACGAAGATCGAGAGGTTCGCGTGGCCCGCGTGCTCGGGGCGTTCATCGATGAAGATGGACCGGTGCTCCGCGAGATCCCACACCGCCTTCGTGGGCGTGGCGACGAGCGTGGGCGGTCCGCCGAACAGTCGCGAGTACCAGTCGCAAGCCGTGGCGTAGTCCGAGACGGCGATTCCGGCGTAGAGGGCGAGCGGCATGCGCCGACGCTATGAACGTTGCATCTGCGCGGCAACACCTGGAGCGGCGAAGATGCCGTGCATTCACCAACCCGCGCCAGGCCGTCATGCGCGGTGGCTCAAGCAATGCCTCCTCACGGCACGCAGTGGGTGCCGTCATTCCGGTGGCAGCTTCGCGAGTGCGCGACGCAGATCATCGCGCAAGATGCTCGCGTCCTTCCACCGGGGGCGCGCGGTGAGCACGGTCTCGGTCAGGGACAGTCCCTGCTGGAGGTGGGCTCGTGCGTCCGGACTGGAGGCCGTCGCGCCCCATTCGCGAAGGAGCGCGCTGTAGGCCAGGCGCGGATCCAGGTTCTCGGGATCCAGCTCAAGTGCCTTCTGGAAATCGCTCGCCGCGGCCTGGAAGGACGCGTCTGGTTTCTGTCCCCGCCGGGCCTCCTCGCGAGCCTGGAGCGCCCGCGCTTCTCCCCGCCAGCGCCATGCCTGTGCGAGTGATGGGTTGAGCTTCAACGCACGCTCCAGCGCCTCCGTGGCCTGAGCGAGCGCAGGTCGTGGATCCTTCCCGTGCCTCAGCGCGTACGCGGCCACGGTGTGGTGCACCTGGCCCAGGTTGGCCCACGGCTCCGCGAGTCCGGGCAGCAACGTGGTGGCCTGCTGGAGTTCGACCTGAGCTTCCTTCGCGCTCGCGGTGGGATCCTGGTCGCGCAGCAGGCGCCAGGTCGCGCGCCACATGCGCACTTCACCCAGGTTGTTGTGCGCGAAGCCCACCTTGGGCGCGATGGCGATGGCTTGCTGGAAGGCCTGCTCCGCCTGGTCCAACAGGGGCTCTGGTGAATCTCCCCGGTCCCACGCCTCGCGGGCCTGGTCGAGCAGGATGGTGCCCACGCCGTTCTGGAGCGGCGGCAGCTTCGCGTTGATGGCGACGCCCTGGCGATAGGCCTCCAGCGCGCGGGCGAGTCCTGGCCCCGCGTCGCCGCCGTGATCTCGCAGGCGCAAGGCGAGCGCGCGGTGCACCTCCGCCAGGTAGAACCACGCGACGACGTGCCCCGGGTCGAGCGTGCTCGCGCGCTCCAGTGCCGTTCGAGCTTCCTCCAGGTCCGCGTCCTTCGACGGTGCGCGCGGATGGTTGGCCCGGTTCACGTAGGCCGTGCCCAGGTTGATCCACGCATCCGGCCGCTTCGCGTCCAGCGCCAACGCCCGTCGGTAGGACGCGATGGCCTGTTGCCGGAAGGGCAGCGAGTCCCCGCCTCGCCCGTCCTCTGAATCCGCCCACACCTTGAAGACGAGCCCCAGGTCCAGGTGGAAGTCGTAGTCGCGCGAGGACTCGGGAATGGATTCGAAGGCGGCGACGGCGGCCCGCAGTTGTTCGCGCGGATCCTCGTTCCGGTCCTGACGGTACCGGGCCCACTGCCACCAGCCCATGGCCAGCGCGTGGCGCGCCTCCACCTTCTCGGGAGCAAGCCGCAGCGCCTCCTTCGCCGCGTCGAGCGTGCGTGTGAGGAGCGGCTCCACGTCGCCTCCACTGCTGAGGCTCGCCTGCGCAAGGCTCCGGTGGAGCAGGGCCTCCAGCACCCAGGTATCCGCTTCATCGGGAGCCGCCGTGCGCGCGCGGGAGACGGCCTCCATCCCGCGCGTGTACGCGGGCAGCACGTCTCCCTTGCCGGACAGTTCCTGGAACAAGGCCTCCTGCTCCAACTCCGCCCGCGCTCGGTGCACGGCGGACACACTGCGGCCGATGTCCGCCGCCGCGTCGTAGGCCCGCCGTCCGGCCTCCAGGTCGTCCCGGGCCGCGTCGCGTTCACTCGCCAGGGCATGGCGCACGGCGCGAGCGAGCAGCACGTCGCCCCGGAGCCGTGGCGCTTCGTGGAACCACGGCAGCCGCGCGCCCAGCGCGTCCAGTGACTTCAGCGCGTCCTCGAAGCGTTCCTGATGGAAGGCGCGAAGGGCCTCCGCGTATTCGGGGGCGGGCACCTCCGCGCCTCGGCCCTGCTCCAGGAAGGCCAGTGCCGGGTCACGAGAGTGCGTCCAGGCTTCGCGCCGCTTCGCCTCGCGGCTGGCCGCGTCCGGGATGCGGTCCGCCTCCAATCGCTCGCGCTGGTAGCGATGGCCCAGCACCAGCGCGAGCGCATACGCCACGCGAGGCTCACGGAAGCCCTTCGCCCAGGCGGTCTCCAGGTGCGTGAGCGCGGACTCCTCGTCCCCCAGCGCCAGGAACCCGCGCCCCAAGGCGTAATGGCCCGGGCTTTCCGCGACGGGACCTGCGTCGCGCATGGAGGCTTCGATGTCACGCATGCGGGCGCGCATCGCCTCGCGGTCCGGCCGCGTGTCGTGCAGGGGCGCCTGGCCGGAGTAGCGGGCCTGGGCCTCGATGCGTTCGACGCCCTCGGTGAAGCGCCGGGTCAGGGCCTCGCGCCGAGACACTTCCCGCCGGGCCATCACGCCCTGGCCCACGGCGCCCGCCACGGCGAACCCGGTGATGCTCGCGACGACGACGGCGACCCTGTGACGGGCCATCCACTTGCGCACGCGGTACGTAGGGCCCGTGCGCGCGAGCACCCGGTCGCCTTCGAGGAACCGCGTGAGGTCGTCCGCCAGTGTCCTCGCGGATCCGTAGCGCCGCGAGCGGTCCTTCTCCAGACACTTGAGGACGATGGCCTCCAGGTCCGCCGGAATCCCGGCGTCCAGCTCCCGAGGACGGCGAGGCTCCTGGGTGGCGATGCGGCCGAGCACCTCCAATCCATTGGCACCGGTGACAGACGGTTGGCCGGTGAGCAGGTGGTACAGCGTGGCGCCCAGGCTGTAGATGTCCGCGCGCCGGTCCAGCCGGGTGACTTCGCCCCGAGCCTGTTCGGGGGCCATGTACTGGGGCGTGCCCAGCACGGTACCGGTGGCGGTGGCGGCATCGTCGCTGGACCAATCGCGCGCCAGGCCGAAGTCCATGACGTAGGGGCGCAGGGCGCCGTCCTCGCCACGCTCCACGAGGATGTTGGAGGGCTTGAGATCACGATGCACGAGCCCGGCCAGATGGGCCGCGTGCACGCCCAGCGTGGCGTCACGGAGCACGAGCGCCTTCTGCTCCACGGACAGCGTGCCGGCGAGCGTGTGCAGCGGCGCCCCCGCGATGTACTGCATGGCGATGTACGCGCGGCCCTGGACTTCACCGACCTCGTACACGCGGCAGACGCGTTCGTGGTCCACGCGGGCCTGGGCTCGGGCCTCGGAGATGAAGCGGCGGGACAGCTCCGGGTCCTCGTCGCGAACGAACTTCAGCGCCACGTCGCGGTGCAACCGCAGGTCCCGCGCGAGGAAGACGCGCCCCATGCCGCCCTGACCCAGGAAGCGAATGGGCCGGTAGAGCGTCCAGTGCGGCACCGGAAACGCGGGACCGTCCACCACGGCGGCGGGGGCCGCGCCTGGAGGCAACGTGTCGTCGGCGGTGTCTGGCGGATGCGCCACGCGCTCGGGCGTGGCGTGCGGCGCACCGTCGCGCGGACGTTCCTCCTCGATGGGAGGTGCATGCGGTGCGCTGTCGCGCGGGGACTCTCCCTTGCTCGCGGGGAGCGGCGTCTCCACCTCCAGGCTTCGGCGCAGCGACACGAGCGAATCCCCGGTGAGCCGCCCCCGCTCCACGAGGAGCTGCAACGGGGACACTCCGCGCCGCCCCGCCTCCTCGCGCAGGGCGTCCACGTCCTCACGGGAGAGCAGGCCTTCGGCCAGGGCCATGCGCAGCTCCGCTTCATTCGCCTCAAGCACGCGGGGAGCGTACCGGAGCCCCCGGCCTCCACGCACGGCGGCGCGGCGCGACTTGCGGTGCCCGGCCGCCCGTTCCCAAGATGCGCGGCATGAGCTCCATGTGGGTCCTGGAAACGCCGCAGCCGCCGCCGGACGCGCGCATCGCCTATGGCGAAGCCCCGCAGCAGTTCACCGAGCTGCGCAAGCCCAAGGGCAAGGGCCCGCACCCCGTGGTCCTCTTCGTCCACGGCGGCTTCTGGCGCGCGGAGTACGGCCTGGAGCACGCGGGCCACCTGTGCGCGGACCTGACGAAGCGCGGCTTCGCGACGTGGAGCCTGGAGTACCGGCGCGTGGGCCAGGACGGCGGCGGCTTCCCCGGCACCCTGGAGGACGTGGCCTCCGCGGCGGACCACTTGATGAGCGCGGCTCCGTCGCTGGGGCTGGACCTCTCCAACGTGGTGGCCATGGGCCACTCCGCGGGCGGACACCTGGCCATGTGGCTCGCCGCGCGGCACCGCCTCACACCGAAGCATCCGCTGTACCGCGATGCCCCGCTGAAGCTGAAGGGCGTGGTGTCCCTGGCCGGCGTGCTGGACCTCGCGCAGGGCGCCGCGCTGGACCTGGGCAACGGCATCGTGAAGACCTTCATGGGAGGCACCCCGGAACAGGTCCCGGAGCGCTACGCCGTGGCGTCCCCCGCCGCGCTCCAGCCCCTGAAGCTGCCGCAGGTCCTCCTCCATGGCACCGAGGACGACACCGTTCCGCTGAAGGTCAGCGAGGGCTTCCACGCCCGGGGCATCCAGCAGAAGGACCCCGTGCACCTGGTCCCCCTGAAGGGCGCGGGCCACTTCGAGCTCATCGACCCGCGCTCCAAGGAGTGGCCCCGCGTGGTCCAGGCCGTGCGCACCCTGCGCTGAGCGACAATGCCAGTCGGGCATCCCTGTCGTCGTATGCACTGGTATCGTGCCGTTCATGTACCTGAGCCGAATCTCCATCCGGAACTTCCGCGGCATCGAGGAACTCGACTGGGAGTTGCCGCCCAAGGCTCCACGAGCCGGGTGGCATGTGTTCATTGGAGACAACGGAGTGGGGAAGAGCTCCGTCCTGAGGGCCGCGGCACTCGCGCTCGTCGGATGGGAAGAGGCGCCCATGCTGCGCCTCAACTGGAATGACTGGGTGCGCTTCGGTACCAGTTCGGCGAAAATCCATCTCCGGGTCGAAACCGATCCGAAGGCGGATCGGCTTCCCGACCGGTCCACCGTGAAAGGGCCGCTGCGCGTGGGCGTCGACGTGCTCCGTCACCCCAAACCGCGGGTCGTCGGGTCCCCGCAGTGGAGGACGCGCGGCGCGCCGCCCGAGTCGAACATCTGGTGGAGCCCGCACGGATGGTTCTCGGCGTCCTACGGGCCGTTCCGCCGATTCACCGGCGGTGACCGGGAGTGGGAGAAGCTCCTTGAGGCGCAGTCGCGCGTGGCTCGCCACCTCTCGATTTTCGGCGAGTCGGTGGCGTTGACGTCCGGTCTCAGGTGGCTGTGCGAGCTCGCGCTGCTCGAGTACACGCCGGGAGGACGGCGGAAACCGAGCGCTGCACCCGTGACCGTGGACAAGGTGATCACGTTCGTGAACCAGCCCGGGTTTCTTCCCCATGGGATGCATATCGACGAAGTCACACCGCACGAGGTCGTGTTCCGCAATGCCTCCAAGGCGCGCGTGCCAGCGGAGAACCTGAGCGACGGGTACCGTGCCGTCCTCAGCATCACGTTCGAATTGCTCCGGCAGCTCTCGCTCGCGTACCCCAAGCTCGCGCTCTTCGACAAGACGGGGAGTATCGTCTCCCGGCCCGGCGTCGTGATGATTGATGAGGTCGATGCACATCTTCATCCGACCTGGCAGCGGGAGATTGGCCCCTGGTTCTGCAGGCACTTTCCCAACATCCAGTTCATCGTCACGACCCACAGCCCGCTGGTCTGCCAGGCGGCGGAGTCTGGCACCGTGTTCAAGCTCGCCGCGCCGGGTGCTGACGAGGAGTCGCGGTTCCTCACTGGCCTCGACCGGGAACGTCTTGTCTTCGGCAATGTGCTTGAGGCTTTCGGAACCGGTGCTTTTGGTCTGCAGCGGACGACCCGCTCGCGCACGTCGCAGGCGCGCGTCGATGAGCTCGCGGGCCTGAACGCCAAAGAACTGACGGACGGACTGACGAAGAAGGAGATGGCGCGGCAGCAGGAACTGCGGCGGTCCTCCCCGACCGTCGCGTACGTTTCGGAGCCGCGGGAGCCGAAGGCATGATCCGGCTGTCCCCATTGCGCCTCGACACGAAGGTCGCGAAGCGGCTGAAGGCGTATCAGCGCGAGGTCCTCGCCCTTCGCGGCTACACCGCCCGCGTCGCGGAGGCGAAGCGGCTCTTCTCCCGGTACAATGCAAAGAAGAACGCGACCTTCACGAGCGTGAAGGAGGTTCTCACGCGAATGTGTTCCGGCGCACGGCGCTGTTCCTACTGTGAAGACTCCGTGGCCGACGAGGTCGAGCACATCTGGCCGAAGGATCTCTATCCGGAGCGTGCCTTTGTCTGGGACAACTACTGCTACGCGTGCGGTCCCTGCAACGGTCCGAAGAACAACCAGTTCGCGGTCTTCGTCGGCACGAGCCGCAGCCCCACGCTGCTCGCCCACCCCAAGCGCAAGAAGGGCCAGCCCGCGCCCACGCTCAAGAAACCTGCCGCCGGCAAGCCGGTGCTCCTCGACCCGCGCAAGGATGATGCCACGCAGTGGCTGACGCTCGACATCCTCAACACCTTTGAATTCGTCGTGACAGCGAAGGGCAGGACGCGCGACGAGGCCCGGGCGAAGTACACGCTGAATGTGCTCGGACTCAATCGTGTCCCCCTACCGACCGCTCGTAAGCAGGCCTTCGACGGGTATCGGGCGAGGCTGGGGGAGTACTGCGCGGAGAAGCGCGCAGGTGCGTCCGCCAAGCGTCTGAAGCTGCTGCGAGACGCGCTCCTGCAGATCAGCCACCCGACCGTGTGGGTCGAAATGAAGCGGCACCACGCGAAGGTTCCCGCGTTGAAGTCGCTCTTCGCCGAGGCGCCCGAGGCGCTGACCTGGGTGCCAATCCCGGGCGCTGCCGCTCCCTGAGCGGCCAGCCAGCCGGGCCCTCTGCTCCCGGTCCGGATGGGGAACCGGGGGGAGCGCCTTGCGTCCGTTCGCGCCGCCGGATGCGCACCCTGTCCTTTCGGTCCAGAAGGCCGGGAGGAGCAGACCGCATGGCGACGATGGACGTGATGCGCGGGCCGGGCATGGAGCGGCTGTCGCGCGGCGCGAAGGAAGCCGCGAACCACCCGTGGGCGAAGAAGCTGGGCCGCATGGGCTACGCGGCCAAGGGCTGCGTCTACGCCATCATCGGCGTGCTCGCGCTGAAGCTCGCGGCGGGCGAGGGCGGACGCGCCACGGACAGCCATGGCGCTGTCTCCACCGTGGCGCGCGGGCCCTTCGGCATGGTGCTCCTGTCGCTGCTGGCCGTGGGCCTCGTCGGCTACGTCATCTGGAGATTCGCGCAGGCGTTCGCGGACACGGAGGACAAGGGCTCGGACGCGAAGGGCATCGCCACGCGCGCCATGTACTTCGTGAGCGGCGTCATCCACGGCTCGCTGGCGCTGTTCGCCGTGAAGACCGTGGTGGGCGCGTCACAGGGGAAGGGCAAGGGCACCCAGGGCTGGACGGCGACGCTGATGGAGCAGCCCTTCGGCCGCGTCCTGGTGGTGCTGGTGGGGCTGGGCATCGTCGGCTTCGCGCTGAAGCAGTTCCACACGGCGTGGAAGGCGAAGTTCCGGGAGAAGCTCACGCTCACGGGCCTGGCGGCGGCGCATCAGCACCGCGTGGAGCGGGTGTGCCAGTTCGGCATCGCCGCGCGCGGCGTGGTGTTCGCCGTCATCGGCGGCTTCCTGGTGCTCGCGGGCGTGGACGCGAACCCGGGCGAGGCCAAGGGCCTGGGCGAGGCCCTGGCCGTCGTCGCCCGCCAACCCGCGGGCGACGTGCTGCTGGGAGTGGTGGCGGCGGGCCTGGTGGCCTACGCCGCCTACCTGTTCCTCCAGGCGCGCTACCGCGAACTCTAGAAGAGGTTCCAGAGGTACTGGTTCGTCACCTCATGGTGGAACTGGATCTCCGCGTCCTTCACGCGGGTTCCCAGCTGCTTGGGGCAACGGTCCGCGGAGGACACCTTCAGCTCCGCGTACTTGCCCTGCACCTGCTCACCCAGCGTCTGCGCGATGAACTGGCTGCCCTTGAAGAAGCGCACCGCGTCGTAGATGTTGTCCGGCAGGAAGCGCGTGCGGCTGCGCTTGGTCTCCGCGTCCTCCTGCGGCTGCGGGCCCTCCAGGCCGGTCTTCAGCAGCGTGAAGAGCACCATGTACGGGTTCGCGTCCGGCGCCACCGAACGGCACTCGACGCGCGCGCTGCGCTCGTTGCCGAACGGGATGCGCACCATGGCGCCGCGGTTGTTCGCGGAGGCCTTGATCTGGTTGGGCGCCTCGTAGTGCGGATCCAACCGGCGGTACGAGTTCACGCTGGAGTTGAGCACCAGGCAGATGTCGTTCGCGTTGTTCAGGATGCGGTCGATGAACTCCCAGCCCATGGACGACAGGCCGTCCTGACCGCCCTTGTCGTAGAAGAGGTTCTTGTTGTTCTTCGACAGCGACATGTTGATGTGCATGCCGTTGCCGTTCACGCCGGTGACGGGCTTGGGCAGGAAGCTGGCCGTCAGCCCCTGCTGCGCGGCGACCTGGCGGCAGAGCAGCTTGTAGAGCTGGATCTGGTCGGCGGCGACCAGCGCCTCGCTGTAGGAGAAGTTCATCTCGAACTGGGAGGGCGCCACCTCCGGGTGGTCCTTCTCGTTCTCGAAGCCCATGGCGCGCTGCGCTTCCGCGGCCTTGTCGATGAAGGTGCGCAGCCCGTCGCCCGGCAGCGCGTGGTAGTAGCCGCCGATGGAGATGAACTCGAACTTGCCCTCTTCGTGGTAGTGGCGCTCGGCGTCACGGCTCTTGAAGAGGAAGCCTTCGATTTCCGGCGCCGCGTGGAACACGGTGCCGTCCTTCTGGAACAGCTGCTCGGTGGCGCGCTTGAGCTGCCCGCGCATGTCCGAGTGGTACGGCGTGCCGTCGCGCTCCAGCACCTCGCAGAACGCGAGCACCTTGCCGGGGCCGAAGATGTCGGACGGCAGCCAGTAGAACGCGCTCCAGTCCACGTTCAGGCGCAGGTCGCTCTCCGCCTGCGCGGAGAAGCCGCGGATGGAGGAGCCGTCGAAGGTGAGGTTGTCCGCGCTCTTGAGGAGGAACTTCTTGTCGTAGTCCAGCATGTGCAGCCGACCTTCCAGGTCGGTGAAGCACACGGTGACGGCCTTGATGCGCTTCTCGTCGGTCAGGTACTTGATCCGCTCCTCGCGAACCTTGTCCGGCGACTCGCGCTTGATGCGCTGGCGCTTCACCTTGAGGTTGAGTTCCTCCAGCTCGTCGTAGGGAATCTCCAGGAAGTCCCGCAGCGGCTTCTGCTCCATGGTCCTGCCTCCAGGCGTGTCCCCGGTTCCGGAGTACCGGCGGGAACATCAAAATCGCGGTCGCAGGTATTTACATTCCACGACCCGAAATCAAGCCTAATTTAGGCGGACTGAAGGCTAAAGGTCTTGTCGGGTCGCGCACGGACGCCTGAACGTCAAGGGACGGGGTGTCTGACGCCCCGGCCAGTGGACACTGCGCGCCGCGCTGCGTTGGTCGCGTGTCCGCATTCGGACGCGGGCTACGGGAGGGGGACGAGCCCCTGCTCGGGCAGGGCGGTGCCGGCGGGCCACAGCACGTACGCGGCGCCCCGGGAGTGCTGCCAGGCGCGCCACAGCTCGGCGCGGGGGTAGGTGGCGTGGGTGGTTTCGTTGGAGCCGAAAGCAGGGTCGTTGACGACGACGTCGCCGGTGTCGGTGAAGCCCTTCACGACGATGAGGTGGCCGTCGGTGCGGCGGGAGGCGCCGCCGGGAAGCTCTCCGGGTTCGTAGGCGATGCTGATGCTGACGGGGATGCCGGCGGCGACGAGGCGCTCCACGGGGGCGAACGAGTCGAAGCGGGCGACGAGTCCGTGCAGGGCGCCGTTGGACATGCTGGCGGCGTAGGCGGTGTTGAAGCTCCAGTTGCCGGTGCCCTTGTAGACCCAGTCATAGGTATGGGCGGCGGCGGTGGGCACGGGGTGTTCCAGGTCCGCGCGGCCCAGCTTCCGGCTCCAGTAGCCGAGCAGCATGGTGGTGGACGTGGGGGAGCACCAGACCTCGCCGCCGTCGGGGTAGATCATCTGCGAGTAGCCCGGCACGTCGAGCACGACGCCCCACCCGGTGCGGTCCGACGTGGCGTCCTGGGGCTTGAGGCGCGTATCGGTGACGGCGGCGGCGAGCGCACGGACGCGAGGGCTGATGTCAGTGCGTTCGGAGAAGAGGTGGGCGGTGACGCGCAGGGCATCCGCGCGGCGCTTGAGGTTGAGGGTGTCGGTGAGGACGTTGCCGTCGGCGTCGCCTTGGTTGTCCACGCTGTGGCGCGCGACGGTGGTGGTGTCGAAGGCCCAGACGCCCAGCTCGTAGTCCTTGGTCCAGGTGCCTTCGATGCGGGCGGAGACGGTGAGCTTCACCCAGGTGCCGGGAGGCGTCTGCGCGTCGAAGGACGGCACCACGCTGTCGAAGCCGCCGGGGACGGATTGGACCTCGGAGGTGGCGGTGCCGACGCGGAAGGTACCGCCGTTGTAGAAGCTGCCGCCGTCGAACCAGCCGCCCGCGGGAAACGGGTCGGTGCCGTCCTTCGCGGTGGCGGGGTCCAGCTCCAGCGCGCCGTCGGCGGTGACGCGCGTGCCGTCACGGGAGAAGCGCGCGAGGTCGCCTGACACGGACGTCTTCTGCCAGAGGCGCGCGGGCGAGCCGGCCTCCGGAGACGACGTGTCCGGCGGGGCCGACGGCGGCGAGGAGGCGCAGGCCCAGATGCAGGTGGCCAGCAGGACAGCGGAGAGGACGCGAGCGCGGGCGTTCACGGGGGCGAGTTTCGCAAACGCTCATGCGTGGGCTCAAGTTGGATTCCTGGAAAGTCGAGCCGGGCAGACAGATTCGGGTCCAGGGGATGGAATGTCAGACGCGGTTGCTAGATCGCCGTGCGCGACCCTGCGGTGCGGCATCACGCTCCGTGGGTCATAGGCATGGCCTCACCCTTGGAGAATCCATGCGCACGCTCAAGGATCTGAGTGACTTCGTGGAGAAGGAGTCCGCGGCTGAAGGGCCTTCCGCTCAAGCGGAGTTGCAGTCCTGGCGCGAACGTTTCCGCATGGCCCGGGAACTGGCCATGCGGTGGAAGGCGCCGGAGCAGAGCCTCAGAGACTCATGAGAAGAGGCGGCTCAAGCCCAGAGGTCTTGCTCCAGCGTGTCTAGCAGCGCCAGGGCCGCCTCCGGCGTGGGCATGCCCGCCATCGTGATGACGCTCGCGTCGAGCTGCACCGCGACGTCCTCGCGCAAGGCCGCCACCGCGCGCCGCTGGGCCTCGCGCAGCGTCTCACGCTCCTCCGCGGACAGGCGCGGCCGGGCCCACTGGTCGATGTCCCACGACAGCGCGGCGTGCCGCGTCTCGTCCTCCGCGATGCGGACCATGGCCTCGCGCACCTCCAGGTCCCGCGCGTGCAGCGCCTGGTGGTGCGCGAGCAGTGCGCCGTACGTCTCACGCACGCAGCCCTCCACCGCGTTCTCCAGCGCCACGTCCACCAGGGAGCGCGGGGGCAGTTCCTCCACCACCGGACGCTGGGGCGTGCCTCCGAAGCGGTGCGCGAGCCGCTCTGTCACCCGGGCGTGCTGGACCTCCTCCATGGCGCTCCTTCGCGCCGCGTCCTGGAGGCCCACGTCCGCGCCGTGCATCGCCAGTTCATCCCGCAGCCGCAGGAACGCATGCACTGACGCGGCTTCGAGGTGCGCCGCGTTCGCGAAGTAGCGGCCCAGCGCCTCCGGGCTCTCGCAGGCTTCCGCGACCTGGAGCCCCACCGGCCGACGGCCGATGTTGCAGTTGGGGTCTCCCTTCTCCAGGACGCGCTTCTCCTGCTCCTGGAGCTCGCCGGAAGCGGAGACGCGCACCACGTGCTGCGTCAGCTCCGTGCCCGGTCCGCAGGCGTAGCCCTTCGTCGCGACGACGTTGAAGCTGCCATCCGCGTTCTTCTTCACCGCGCCATACTTCTTGTCTCCGCAGAGGAGGGAGTAGTCGGACGCGAAGGACTTGAGCACCGCCTCCTGTTCCGTGTCGATGGTGCCCAGCACCTGCTGGAGCTCCTCCAGCGTCGCGTGCGTCTTCACCTCGTCACCCCGGGTCGTCACCAGGAAGGACTCGCTGCAGAAGTCTATGCAGACATGGTGGAAGCCCGTGGTGACGTTCGCGCTCTCCAGCGCGGTCGTGCACGCGGGGACGTCGGTGGCTGTCGCGCAGGGCTGGCCGGAGGAGCTCACGTTGACGTAGGTGGCGGGCGCCTGGCCTCCGTTGGCGTTGATGTAGCGCAGCTGCACGAAGTCCTGCTCCGGCGTCAGCGTCAGGTCACTGACGGACAGGCCCTGAGCCGTGCAAGCGATCTCCGAGTAGCCCGTCAGGTCCACGCTGCCCTCCGAGCCATCACAGCCCGCCAGCACCAGGGGCGTGGCGAGCGAGGCGTGCAGGGCTCGCGAGAAGAGACGGCGCAGTCGATGGATGTTCAAGGGAGGCTCCTGGGAAGGGCGTGTGTCCGGGACCCTGAGCAATGTGGATGCCAGGGCGTCTTCCCTGGGGATCTCCTCAGGGAAAGCTGAGAGGGACTCGGAAAGTTGAGGGGGACGCGACCTGGGCGCCGCGCTCGCAGGGCGACCTGAAGCCCTACTGGCCGGCAGGGCAGACCGAGTCGCCCTCCTCCAGGACGCGCGTCTCCAGCTCCTCGACCTCACCGGAGCCCTTCACCTTCAGCACGTGCTGGGTCAGCTCCGAGCCCGGCCCGCAGGCGTAGCCATTCGTCCCAATGACATTGAAGCTGCCATCCGTGTTCTTCTTCACCGCGCCCTGCTTCTTGTCTCCGCAGAGGAAGGAGTAGCTGGACGCGAAGGCCTTGAGCACCGCCTCCTGTTCCGTGTCGATGACACCCAGCAACCGCTGGACCTCCACACCCGTCGAATACGTCTTCACCTCGTCACCCCGGGTCGTCACCAGGAAGTGGGACCTGGTGCAGCCGCCCTTGCCCTGGCAGCCGAAGTGGAATCCGTCGGTGACGATCGCGTTCTCCAGCGCGGTCTCACACGCGGGGACGTCCGTGGCCGTCGCGCAAGGCTGGCCGGAGGAGCTCAGGCTGAGGGGAGGGGCGGGCGCCTGGCCATCTTCTTTGTAGGAGTCGAAGTAGCGCAGTTGCACGAAGTCCGGTGCCGGCGTCACCGTCAGGCCGCTGACGGAGATGCCCTGGTCCGTGCAAGCGATCTCCGAGTAACCCGTCAGGTCCACGCTGCCCTCCGGTCCGCCACAGCCCGCCAGCACCAGGGGCAGGGCGAGCGAGGCCCGCGAGAAGAGACGACGCAGTCGATGGATGTTCAAGGGAGGCTCCTGGGAAGGACGTGTGTCCGATGGCCTCAGCAATGAGGATGCCAACACCTCCTCACGGGAGGGAGGGCGCTCCAGAGGGCTCGAAAAGCCGAGCAGGACTCGAAAAGTTGAGGGGGTCGGGTCCGGACGCCACGCTGCGCGCATGAGCACGGGTCCGGTCGCGCCCCGGTTCCGCTGGGCGATGGAGGTGCTGTCCCTCGCTCCGGACGCGCGGGTGCTGGAGGTGGGGTGTGGCCATGGCATCGCGCTGGGGCTCGTGGCCTCGCGGCTGCGCGATGGGTGCGTCCTGGGCATCGACCGTTCGGAGAAGATGGTCACCCAGGCGCTGCGACGGAACGCGGATGCCGTCCGCGCGGGACATGTCCTGGCTCGCATCGGGACGCTCGCGGAGGTGGACCTGGGGCGCGAGCTGTTCGATGTCGCCTTCGCCATCAACGTCAGCCTGTTCGCGGAGGACGACGTCCGCGTGGAGCTTTCGCGGCTGCGGGAACACCTGCGTCCCGGTGGCGCGCTCTACCTCTTTCATGAAGCGCCCGTCGCCGCTCACGCGAAGCGCTTCGCCACGGTGGCCGCGCGGAACCTGGAGTCGCAGGGTTTCACCGTGCGAACCGTTCCCGCCGGGCCGTCGCGCGCCTGCGTCGTGGGGCAGGCGTCCGGGTAGCGGCACGGTCCCCATCGGGTGGGGAGTGCCGCCGATTTCGAAGCGACCCGCCAGGCAGCCGAAGCGTTTGCCGGGTGTCAGACTGAGTGGATAGCGTGCAGCTCATGCCGGACATCCGCCTGCCTGCCGAAGCGAAGTACAAGAACGAGCTGGACGCCCTCGCCGCGCATGACGACAAGCCCCGCCCACCGGGTTGGGCGCTGTCGCCTCGCGCCGTGGAGACGTACATCCTGGGCAGTCCCAAGCCCGTGGGGGGCGTGGCCATCACGCCCAAGTACGTAGGTGACAAGGGGCTCATCCAGGTGTGCATCGCCACGCTCGCGTCGGACCGCGCGCTGATGCTGGTGGGCGAGCCGGGCACCGCGAAGAGCTGGCTGTCGGAGCACCTCTCCGCGGCGGTCAGCGGCACGTCCGCGCTCGTCGTCCAGGGCACGGCGGGGACCAGCGAGGACCACATCAAGTACTCGTGGAACTACGCGCTGCTGCTCGCGCAGGGCCCCACGCCCGAAGCGCTGGTGCCGTCGCCCATCCTGCGCGCCATGCGCACGGGCAAGTTCGCCCGCTTTGAAGAGGTGACGCGCACGTCGCCGGAGATTCAAGACTCGCTCATCTCCATCCTGTCGGAGAAGCAGGTGTCGGTGCCGGAGCTGGGGGAGATCACGAGCGCGCAGCGCGGCTTCAACCTCATCGCCACCGCGAACACGCGCGACCGCGGCGTCAACGAGATGAGCGCCGCGCTCAAGCGCCGCTTCAACTTCGTCACCGTGCCGGTGGTGGAGGACCTGGAGCAGGAGATCCAGATCGTCACCAAGCGCGAGGCGGAGCTGCGCACGGACTACCAGGTGGGCGTGCCGCCGCCGGAGGAGCTGTCGCGCGTGCTGCTGACGCTCTTCCACGAGCTGCGCAAGGGCGTGACGAAGGACGGCAAGACGAAGGTGCGCACGCCGGGCGCGGTGCTGTCCACGGCGGAGGCCATCAGCGTGCTGTTCAACAGCTCCATCCTCGCGCAGCAGTTCGGCTCCGGGACGGTGACGTCGCAGGAGCTGGCTGCGTCGCTGGTGGGCGCGGTGGTGAAGGAGCAGGAGGACGACGTGAAGGCGCTGCGCGAATACATGGAGACGGTGGCCAAGAGCCGCACGGGCCCGTGGAAGGAGCTGTACACCGCGAGCAAGAAGCTCTTGAGGGGCTGATGGACCTGGCACTGCTCTCCCGGGTGCAGCACTTCCCGGTCCGTCACCACTCGCCGCGCACCACCGCGGTGCTCCTGAAGTGGCTGGAGCGCGTGAAGCCCGCCGTCGTCCTGGTGGAGGGGCCCTGCGACGCGACGGCGCTGGTGGACGTGCTGTGCGACAAGCAGACCCGGCCGCCCGTGGCCATCCTGGGCTACCGCACGGATGGCACCCCGTCCTCGTCGCTGTGGCCCTTCGCTGCGTATTCGCCGGAGTACCAGGCGCTGAAGTGGGCCCGGGCGAACGGCGCGCGGGCGGAGTTCATCGACATCCCGGTGGGCGTCAGCCTCGCGGTGGACCGCCATGTGCCCGGGCCAGGCGTGGAGACGGAGGCCCCGGAGGGCAGCGAGCCCGTTCCCGATGAAGCCATTCCGCTCACGGAGGCGTTCGCGCGCTCGCAGGGGTTCCGCTCCTTCGAGGAGTTCTGGGAGGCGTCCTTCGAGGCGCCGGACTGGAGCCCGGAGCAGTTCCGGCCGGTGCTCACCGCCTGGGCGGACGTGGTCAACGCGGGGCCCCGGCTGGCCTACCACCGTCAGCGAGACGCCTTCATGGCGCGCAAGGTGCTGGAGGTGGTGGCGGGCGGCGTGGCGCCGGAGAAGGTGGCGGTGGTGGCGGGCGCGGCGCACACCGCGGCGTTCCTGGCGGGGGACGTGGATCCGAGGGAGGAGGCGAAGCTGCCCGCGGCCGGGCCGTGCGCGGTGACGGTGATTCCGTACAGCTTCCCGCGTCTGGCGGAGCAGCTGGGATACGGCGCGGGCAACCGGGCGCCGCACTTCTACCAGAAGGCCCACGAGGCGAACTGCGACTTCCGGCGGGCCACGCTGGAGGTGCTGCTGGACTTCGCGTCGCACCTGCGGATGCGCGGCTTCTCCGCGTCGCTGTCGGACGTGCTGGAGGCGTACCGGCTGGCGGTGACGCTGTCGGACCTGCGCGAGAAGAGCGCCCCGGGCCTGGACGAGCTGCGCGAGGCCACCGTGGCCACGCTGTGCCGTGGTGACGCGACGCACGTGGACAGCTTCCTGTGGAAGAGCGTCATCGGCCACGAAGTGGGGCAGGTGGCGAGCCGCATCGGGCAGAACTCGCTCCAGGCGGAGTTCTGGCGCGAGGTGGGCGAGCGGCGGCTGCCGCGCACGGACAGCCCGGAGACGTTCACGCTGCGGCTCAACAACCCGGTGGAGGTGGGCTCCTCCGTGTTCCTCCACCGGCTGCGCGTGGCGGGCATCCCGTACGCGTCACTGTCCGGGACGGGTTCGTCGCGCAAGCAGGGCGCGGAAGCAGAGGCCGGCGGCTACGCGGCGCTCACGCGCGTGCGCGAGGCCTGGCAGGCGCAGTGGACGCCGTCCACGGACGTGGCGCTGGTGGAGAAGATTGTGTTGGGCGACTCGCTGGAGGGCGTGACGACGCGCGTGCTCCAGGAGCGGCTGACGCAGGCGAAGACGACGGCCGAGGCGGCGGACGTGCTCCTGGAGTCCGTCATCACCGGCTGCTCCCAGACGGTGGCGCAGGCGCTCAAGGCCTGTGACGCGCTCGCGGCCACGGACGCGGACCTGCCGTCGCTGGCGAGCGCGGCGCGGGCGCTGTCGGGGTTGATGGCCTATGGCACCTCGCGCGCGCACTCGGACGTGGGCGACGAGGCGGTGGCGGCCCTGGGGGAGAAGACCTTCGGCCGGGCGCTCCTGCGCGTGCGCGAGGCCAGCGCCTGCGCTCCGGAAGGCGTGCCCCCGGTGCTGGAGGCGCTGCGCACGCTGCACGAGGTGGCGCTGTCCCAGCCCCGCGCGGACAAGGAGGGCTGGCTCGCGGAGGCTCGCGGGTTGATGGGGAGCCACGCGGTGCACCCGTCCACGTCGGGCCTGGCCACCGGCCTGTTGTACCTGGCTCGCGAGCTGCCGGAGGCGGACGTGGCGCTGGAGGTGGGCCGGCGGCTGTCGGCGGCGGTGGAGCCCGCGGACGCGGCGGCGTACCTGGAGGGCTTCCTCCAGGTAAACGCGCTGGTGCTGGTGAAGAGCCGCGACGTGGTGAAGGCGCTGGATGACTTCCTCACCAGCGTGGAGCCGGAGCGCTTCCGGCAGACGCTGCCGGTGCTGCGCCGGGCGCTGGGCGCGCTGGGGGCCACGGAGCGCCGCTACCTGATGGAGAACGTGATGGGCGTGCGCCAGCTGAAGGACAAGGGCCGCGCGGTGAAGGCGGTGCTGGAGGAGAAGGACAAGGCGACGCTGAAGGACCTGAGCGCGGACCTGGGCAAGGCGCTCGACGACCTGGATGACCTGCTATGAGCGTGGACCCCAAGGACCTGGACCCGAAGGACCGCGACGCCCTGTTGCGCTGGCGGCTGGCGCTGGGCCCGGAGGCGGAGAAGACGGGCTCCTGCCCTTCCCTGAGCGCGCTGGGCGCTGGGGCGGGCACGGTGGACCTGACGGGCGACGACCTGGAGGGCCTGGATGACGCGCTCTCCTTCGTCTACGGCGAGCGCTCGGCCGGGCGCGGCGGTTCGAAGCCGTACCTGCCCAAGTGGCTGGGCGCGCTGCGCGACTTCTTCCAGGACGACGTCATCGCGCTGGTGCAGAAGGACGCCATCGAGAAGAAGGGGCTCACCCAGCTGCTCTTCGAGCCGGAGACGCTGCCCTTCCTGGACAAGAACCTGGAGCTGGTGACGACGCTGGTGAGCGCCCGGGGGCTCATCCCGGAGCAGGCCAAGGACACCGCGCGCGCCATCATCCGGGAAGTGGTGGAGGACCTGCGCAAGAAGCTGGAGTCCCCGCTGCGCACGGCGGTGATGGGGGCGCTCAGGCGGGACAGGACGAGCCCCATCCCCATCGCGCGCAACATCGACTGGCGCCGCACCATCCGCTCCAACCTGAAGGGCTGGGATGCGGAGCGCAAGCGGCTCATTCCGGAGCGCTTCTACTTCTGGCCCAACCAGCGCCGTCACCACGAGTGGGACGTGACGCTGGTGGTGGACCAGTCCGGCTCCATGGCGGAGAGCGTGGTGTACAGCTCCGTGATGGCGGCCATCTTCGCGTCGCTGGACGTGCTGAAAACCAGCCTGGTGCTGTTCGACACGGAGATTGTCGACATGACGCCCGTGCTGGCGGACCCGGTGGAGGTGCTCTTCTCCGCGCAGCTGGGCGGGGGCACGGACATCAACCGGGCGGTGGCGTACGCGCAGGAGCACTACGTGCGCCGGCCGGAGAAGACGCTCTTCATCCTCATCACCGACCTGTACGAAGGCGGCAACGCCGAGGAGTTGGTGGCCCGCTTGAGGCAGTTGGTGGACTCACGCTCCAAGGTGCTGTGCCTGCTGGCGCTGTCGGACAGCGGGCGGCCTTCCTATGACCACGCGATGGCGGAGCAGCTCACCGCGCTGGGGATTCCGTGCTTCGGGTGCACGCCCCGCAAGCTGGTGGACGTGGTGGAGCGGGTGATGCGCAACCAGGACCTGGCGCCGCTGCTCGCGTCCGCCGACAAGAAGGGGGAGCGTCATGGCTGAGGTACGGCCCGTCATCGGGATGGGCGCAATGACGGAGATCATCAGCGACAAGGCGGAGCTGCAGAAGGGCTCGGAGCTGTTCGACGGCAAGCAGCTCACCAACCTGTCGCGCTTCGAGAACCGGCTCTTCGCGGACGCGGCGGGCTCCGGGGCGACGCCCTACAAGGTGTCGCTGGTATTCGGCGAGGCGCGCTCGGACGTGAAGGGGCGGTGCTCGTGCATGGCGGCGCGCTCGCGCCCCTTCTGCAAGCACGCGGCGGCGCTGCTGGTGGCGTGGGCCCGGGCGCCGCAGGCCTTCGTCACGGCGGAGGCGGCCCCGGCCGCGCCCGCGGGCTCTGGCGGCGCGAAGAAGAGCGTGAAGAAGGGCAAGGCCGAAACGGGCGACCTGATGAAGGCGGGCGTGGGGCAGGTGTCCACGCTGGTGCGCGAGCTGGGGCTGTCGGGCGTGGCGTCGCTGGGCGCGGACCGGCCGGAGCAGGTGCGCGCGCTGGGCGAGGCGCTCCGGGCCAATGGCCTGCGGCGGTTGTCCGCGCGGGCGGTGGAGCTGGCGGGCCTGCTGGACGCGGCGGCGGCTCGCACGGGGACCTTCGAGGCGCCGGTGTACGCGGACCTGGTGGCGGACATGCTGCTCACCGCGCGCAAGGTGGAGAAGCACCTGGGCGGTGATGCGCTGGAGCCCCGCCACGTCGAGGAGCTCATCGGCAAGACGTGGACGAAGAAGGACCGCGCGCCCGTCGAGGGGCTCAAGCTGGTGGAGTACGCGTTCTCCTCCAAGGTGACGCCGGACCGGTTCATGGTCCGCGAGAGCCGCTTCGTGGACCTGGTGTCAGGCGGGCACTACAGCGAGAAGCAGATCCTCCCCGCGAACCTCAAGACGGTGGCCCCGAAGAACAGCCACGCGGGCGCCGTGCTCCAGGGTGCGCACGGCGGGCAGTACCCGGGCTTCGCGCCGCACCGGCTGGACCTGGAGTCTTGGAAGGACGCGCCGTCGGTGGACCGGGCGGCGCTGGAGCGGCTGGTGGAGGTGGCGCTGCCGGACGTGGGCGCGGTGATGACGGCCTTCCAGGAGCACCGCAAGGACGTGTTCGCGCCGGACCTGCTGCCGGTGTCCGTGCGCGCGGAGACGCTGCTCGCCAGCGGGACCCGCTCGCAGTTCGTGGATGGCACGGGACGCGGACTCTTCCTGCCCGTGGACCCGTCGCTGGAGGAGCCGCTGTCCACCGCGCTGGAGGACGCGAAGCTCGTGGCGGTGCTGGGCGATGTGGGCCTGGAGGCGGCGCTGCCCACGCTGTTCCCCTCGGCCGTGGTGGTGCGGACGCCGGAAGGGCTGGACCTGCGCACGCTGGGACGCGCGGAGGACGTGCCCGTGTCGCCCCGCCGTCGCGGACGCGTGCGGGCCCCGGCCGCGCCGAATGCGCTGCCCCGCAGCGGCTGGGCGGACGCGGCTCGGGCGGCGGGTGCGTCGCGGGCGGCCATCGCGCTGGCGGAGGTTCGCGACGAGCTGGCGGACGCGTTCGCCAGCGGCCTGTCGGCGGTGAGCCCTCGCACGGTGGAGCCGCTGGTGTCCCGGCTGAAGGAGCTGGGGCTGGAGAAGCCGGGCGCGCTGCTGGAGGCGCTGGCGCAGCGGGCGGATCCGGCGGAGCGGCTGGACGACTTCATCAAGGTGTACCAGGTGCTGGGCATCGCGCTGGTGCGGCTGTCGGGCGCGGTGCAGGTGGACCTGTCCCAGTTGGAGTCCGTGCCCACTCACCCGAGCATCCACGTGCAGAAGCCGGAGGAGGTGCTGACCCCGGGCGAGGCCATGGTGCGCCGGGCTCGCGGGGAGCTGACGCGCTACGAGGCGGCGGCGCACGCGGCGCGCTACTACGCGAGCCTTGGGCCGGACGTCCTGGCGAGGGAGTTCTACCCGACGTGGAGCGACGGCGCGGCGAGCGCCTTCGTGGCGCGGACGGTGGCGGCGCTGGGCGAGAACGCGCTGGGCTCCGTGCGGAGCGCGCTCGGTGAGCACCACAGCCGCATGGTGCGCCGCACCGCCCTCCGCGTGCTGGGTGCGATGGGCGGAGTGCAGGCGCGGCGCGAATTGGATGCGGTGACGCGCAAGGGCCATGACATGGGCCTGCGCCTGTTCGCGAAGGAGACGCTGGAGGACGTTCAGGCCCGGGAGACGGGCGAGGCGGCGGTGGTGGAACTCTCGCGGCGCCGCAAGGAGAAGGCGGTGCCGCTGATGCAGGCGGCGCTGTCCGAGACGACGAAGGACGCGCGCGGGGCGGCCGTGGCCATGCTGGCGGACCTGGGCACGGTGGCCATGCCCGTGCTGCGCCAGGTGCTGCACGGGGACCCGGCGCGCGAGGTGCGGCGCGAGGCGGCGGAGGCGCTGGCCCGGATGGGGGACGCGGAGGTCCTCGACCGGTTCATCCTGATGGTGCAGGGCCGAGGCCACGACGACGTGGAGGCGAAGCACGCCGTGTACGCGCTGGGCATGCTGGGCGACGTGCGCGGCGCGGAGGCCCTGCTGCTGGCGTTCGTGGACGGGTGGAAGCCCGGCGTCGTCGCGGAGGCCATGCGCTCGCTGGGGCTGGCCCTGCTGCAGCCAGCGCTGGACCTGGCCGAGCGGCGCCCGGAGGAGCTGGAGCGGAAGGCGTTCCGGAGCGTCTTCGAGAACTTCCAGCCCACCGACCTGGCCAGGGCGCTGGAGGCCCGTCTCAAGGCGTCCCTCGAACATCCGGACCTGCTGGCTCGCGCGGCCGTGTACCTGAAGGTGGCGGCGTCGAGTACGGCGGTGGGCAAGCACATCGCCCAGCGGCTCATGGAGGTGCCCGCGCTGGCCGCGGACAAGGCCCTGGCCAAGGCGGCGAAGAAGCTGCTGTGACGCTCCGCTCGGCAGCTTCGAGGTGAGGTCGATGCGGGTGGGGGAGGCCGGCACGGGGAACGGCCTCCCAGCGCGTCCCGGTCCGACGCGCAGCCATTGCGTGGCGTCCCGAATCCGGACAGCCTCCGCGCGGCATGACGGAACCCGCTCCTCCTCCCTCGCCCCCACCGCGCCGCGACGACACGATGGGCGAGTTCGAGCTGCCGTTCTTCGAGCGGCTGTCGCTCCAGATGCAAGGCATCGTCATCGCGGTCGTGCTGCGCGTCACCGACCTGCTGCTGTTGCTCCTCCGCCCCCGGCTCCTGAAGCCGTACTTCGGGTTGTGGTGGCAGCGCATCTTGTGGACGCCCTTTCGTTGGCGACGCACCTTCGAGATGACGCGGGCGCTCCAGACCACGGGCCAGTCATTCCGCGAGTTGATGTACGGCGAGACGCCGCTGGTGACGGCGTTGTGGTTCCTCAAGAGGGCGGGCGTGGGGCGCGGCAGCCGGGTGGTGGACCTGGGCGCGGGGCGCGGACGCGTGCTGCTCGCCGCGCGCTGGTGGGGCGCCGAGGCGCATGGCGTGGAGCTGATTTCGGACCACGTGGCACGCGTGGCGCCGTGGCTTCAGCCGGCGGGCATCACGCTCACCGTGGGCGACATGACCCGCGAGCCCCTGGGTGACGCGACCCACATCTTCTGCAACTGGGTGGCGTTCAGCCCGGAGACGAAGGCCCGGCTCGTCACCCACCTGCGCACCTGCGCCCCTGGCACGCGCATCATCACCGTCACCCGTCCCATCGAGGCGGAGGGCTTCAGCGGCCACTCCTCCCATTGGATGCTGTTCACCTGGGGGCTCGAGAAGGTCTGGCTCCAGCAATACCTTCCGGGTCCCATCGCATCCCCCTGACACGGGAAGGTCGGATGAGACTCCGAGCCTATTCCGACGTTACTCGTGATTAACTGGGAAAGACGGGCGGCGGCGTTCCTGTCGCGAGAGGTGATGGCGATGACCGAGTCGAGGAACAAGGAGCCTGACGTGACCCGCGAGAAGCTTCTTCGGGCGGCCGCGGACCTCATCCTGGCTCAGGGGCTTCAGGCAGTGACGCTCGATGCCATCGCGGGGCGGGCAGGTGTCCCAAAGGAAGACCTACTGCAGCATTTCCAGAGCAAGCCCATCCTGCTCGATGCGCTGTTCGACGACGTGACCCAGCGCTTCGCCGGGGCCGTCGCCGCCGAGATGGCGAAGGATCCGGACGCCAACGGCAGGGGAACCCGCGCGTATCTCCGGGTGACGGTCGCCGCTTCCCCTGATGACGACGAGGCCCGCGTCATGCGCTCGCTCATCGGGCTCATGCTCTTCGACCCGGAGGTCCGGGAGCTCTGGAGCTCCATCTGGGACGAGGCGCGGGAGGAGCAACTCAGCCCTCAGGAGCAAGAGTCGGCGGAGCTCACGCTCTGCCGTCTGGCGATCGACGGGTTGTGGATGTCGGACATGCTCGAGCACCGCACGGTCTCAAGCCAGACGCGAGCGGCGGTCATCCGCCGAATCGAAGAGCTCACGCGCAAATAGCCTGGCTGCCCGCGAGGCTCCGTGACGGTGGCTCACCCAGCCGGAGAGCCACCACGGTCCTGCTGGGGTTCACGCATGCCCCCTGAGCAAGAGCCGGATGTGATGCGAGGGCCCGTGATGAGGTGGTGCCGGTGCGTTCAGCGCGTCAGGTGCTTCAGCGTGAGGTAGACGAACTCCGCGCCGGGCTGGAGTGACGTCACCGGGACGCGCTCGTTGGGTGCGTGCGCGGTGCGTGCGTCGTCCGGAGTGAGAGCGAAGAGGTCGATGCCATAGGCGTGGATGCCCGCGCGGCGCAGCGTGGCGGACTCGGTGGTGCCGGTGGACATGCGGGGAATCACCGGCGCCTTTGGCCACACCTTCGCCGCGGCGGCCTTCACCGCGCGGAACATGGCGTTGTCCCCCACGGGCGACATGGGCGAGTCCGGCGGCGATACGTCCATCTCCACCTGGATGTCCTTGTCATTCACCGCGGCGACGATGCGCTCGCGCACGGCCTTCGGATCCGCGTCCGGCAGCAGGCGGCAGTTCACGGTGGCCTCGGCGGTGGCGGGAATGACGTTGGACTTCGTGCCCGCCTTGAACACCGTGGGCACGCAGGTGGTGCGCAGCACGGCGCCCAGCGCGGGGTCCAACCGGGCCACGGTCGTCACTGCGTCCTCGGGCGGCGCGTCCGGCGATGCGGCGATGCGGCGCAACGCTTCGCCCAGCTCGCCGGGAGTCGCCTGGGCGCGGCCCTGCACGTGGAGCCTGGCGGCGGGCGTCAGATGCGCGGGGAAGGTGAGGGCGCCCACGCGCGCCACCGCCGCGGCCACCCGCACCAGGGGCCCCGCGTCCACGGGCGGCGCGGAGGAGTGACCTCCGGGGCCGGTGGCCTTGAGCGTCACGTTGCGGGACACGCGCTCCGCGGCCTGGAGCGCCACGAAGCGCACCTCCTTGCGGTCCGGCGACAGCTCTGTGAGGCCGCCCTCGTTGAGCGCGAACTCCGCCTCCTTGAGCTCCGGGCGGTGCTCCATCATCCAGTCCAGTCCCTGTCCGGAGCCCACCTCTTCATCCGCGCCCAGGTACAGCAGGATGTCGCGCGAGCGCGTGCCGCCCTCCTGCTTCAGCCGGCGCAGCGCGAGGATGCTCGCTGCGGCCATGCCCTTGTTGTCCTGCATGCCGCGTCCGTAGAGCAGGCCGTCCTTCTCCGTGAGTGTCCACGGGTCGGTGACCCACTCGGTCTTCACGGCGGGCACCGTGTCCAGGTGCGCGAGTACGAGCACCGGCCGGCCCTTGCCGCTGCCCTTCAAGCGCACCAGCAGGTTGCCGCGCCCGGGCGAGGGCTCGATGAGCTCCGCTTCGATGCCGGCTTCGCGCAGCCACTTCGCCGCCACCTGGGCCGCGGCCGTCTCGTTGCCGGGCGGATTGGAGGTGTCCGCGGCGATGAGCTCCGCGAGCAGCGTCCTCAGTTCGTCCTTCGGCGCGGGACGGGATGACGCGGCGTGGCTTGGACCCAGCGCGAACAATGCGATGACGAGGGGCAGGAGACGCATGGTGGAGAGGCTCGCCCCTTCCGGCCTGGGAAGGCAACGGAAGCGGTGTTTGCAAGGAGTGCCGTGTTAAGGGAAGGGCCCTGGAGGGATTCCGCCATGGCCTCGCCGTTGAGCTTTCGCACCGTGGAACTGCCGCTGCGTCACGCCTGGACCATCGCCCGGGGCACGAGCACGGTGAAGCGCAACGTGTTCGTGGAGGTGCGCTCGGAAGGCCACGTGGGGTACGGCGAGGCCGCTCCGAACGTGCGCTACGGCGAGTCGTGGGAGACGGTGGAGGCGGCACTCCACAAGTTGGCCCCAGTGCTGGAGGGCCGCGACCTGCGCCACTTCCGCGACGTGTCCGAGGCCGTGGACGCGGCGCTGCCGGACAACCCCGCGGCGAAGGCGGCGGTGGACCTGGCGCTACATGACTGGGCGGGCAAGGTGATGGGCGTGCCGCTGTACCGGATGCTGGGCGTGGACCCGACGCGGCAGCCGGTGACGTCCATGTCCATTGGCATTGACGTGCCGGAGACGCTGGCCGTGAAGGTACGCGAGGCGGCGGACTTCCCGGTGCTGAAGGTGAAGCTGGGCGCGGACCGCGTGCAGGAGGTGTTCGGCACGGTGCGCGCGCTCACGGAGCAGACCATCCGCGTGGACGCGAACGAGGCGTGGAAGCCGGACGAGGCGCTGGCGCACATCCAGTGGTTGTCCACGCAGGGCGTGGAGCTGGTGGAGCAGCCGCTGCCCGCGGCGGATGTGGAGGGCGCGAAGTGGCTGCGCGCTCGCTCGCCGTTGCCGCTGGTGGCGGACGAGTCGCTGACGAAGGCGTCGGACGTGCCGAAGCTGGCGGAGGGCTTCCACGGCATCAACGTGAAGCTCCAGAAGAGCGGCGGCATCCGCGAGGCATTGCGCATCATCGAGACGGCGCGCGCGTGCGGCCTGAAGGTGATGCTGGGCTGCATGGTGGAGACGGGGCTGGGCATCGCGGCGGGCGCGCACCTGGCGCCGCTGGTGGACTGGGTGGACCTGGACGGCAACCTGCTGCTCGCGGAGGACCCGTACCGCGCGCATCCGGTGGTGCAGGGCCGCATCCAGTTGGGAGCGGGCGCGGGCCTGGGCGTGGAGCCCCGGTGACGCCACCGCTCATCCAGGACCCCATGGCGGTGCTCGCCGTGCTGCTCGCGGTGCTGGCGGGGCTGTATGCGTTGCAGCGCTACCCGGCGGTGGAGCGGTTCTTCAACGTGGTGCCGCTGCTGGTGTTCGCGTACTTCGTGCCGACGCTGCTGTCGAACACGGGCGTCATCCCCACGCAGTCGGAGCTGTATCGCTTCACGCGCGTGTACCTGTTGCCCGCGAGCCTGGTGTTGTTGGTGCTGTCGGTGGACCTGCCCGCCATCGCGCGGCTGGGGCGCAATGCGGTGGGCGTGTTCCTGGCGGGCTCGGTGGGCATCATGGTGGGCGGGCCGCTCGCGTATCTGGCGTTGGGGTGGCTGGTGCCGGCGGAGCTGGGGGACCAGGCGTGGAAGGGATTGGCGGCGCTCAGCGGGTCGTGGATTGGAGGCAGCGCGAACTTCGTGGCGATTGGCCAGAGCGTGGGCGCGCTGGACAGCACGTTGAGCATGCTGGTGGTGGTGGACGTGGGCGTGTCCAACGTGTGGACGGCGGTGCTGTTGTCCTTCGCCGGGCGTGAGAAGGCGATGGACGCGAGCATCGGCGCGGACCGGACCGCGCTGGACCATGTGCGCGAGGAGTCCGCGCGCATTCAAGCGGCGTCCGCCCGGCCCGCGAGTTTGTCCGACCTGCTCTCGATGCTGGCGGTGGCGTTCGGCGTGACGGTGGTGTGCACGGCGCTGGCGAAGATGCTGCCGGACCTGGGCAACGTGGTGACGGGCTTCACGTGGGTAGTACTGCTGGTGACGACGGTGGGCGTGGTGCTGTCGTTCACGCCGGTGCGCAGGCTGGAGGGCGCAGGGGCGAGCCGGATGGGTTCGCTGTTCCTGTACCTGCTGGTGGCGACGATTGGCGCGCAGGCGGAGTTCCGGCGGCTGTGGGATGCACCCGCGCTGGTGGCGGTGGGGGCGCTGTGGATGTGCATCCACGCGGCGGTGACGATGGGCACGCGGCGTTGGCTGAAGGCACCGGTGTTCTTCGCGGCGGTGGGGTCGCAGGCGAACGTGGGCGGCACGGCCTCCGCGTCGGTGGTGGCGGCGGCGTTCCATCCCGCGCTCGCGCCGGTGGGCGTGCTGCTCGCGGTGCTGGGGTATGTGCTGGGGACGTACTGCGGGCTGGTGACGGCGCTGATGCTGGAGCAGGTGCACCGGCTGATTCACTGAAGGGAGTCGTGGATGCGGACGGTGCTGCTCTGGGCAGGGCTCCTGGCGGTGGGTGGTTGCGCGACGAAGCCGGAGGCGGGCGCTCCTCCACGTGAGTCCCTGAAGGCGGTGGTGGAGTCGCTGGCGGGCGAGGCCACGCGCCTGTCGCCCGGGACGGACCTGTCGCTCGCGGTGATGGACCTGCGCACGGGGGAGACGGCGAGCGTCTCCGGCCTGGAGCCGCACATCTCCGCCAGCTCCGCGAAGGTGTTCTGGGTGGCGGCGGCGTTGGGACAGCGGGACCTGGCGACGGTGGCACCGCTCGCGGAGAAGGTGTTCCGCACGTCGGACAACGAAGCATCCGGCGAGGTCATCGACCTGGTGGGCGGCCCGGATGCCATCAATGTCTATCTTCGCGGCCTGGGCCTGGAGCACACGGCGCTGACGAAGTGGAACTACGGCCGGGAGCGCTGGGCGACGAACTCTCCGCGCGTGATGGGGCGGGACAACTACTTCTGCGCGGACGACATGGTGTCGTTCCTGGCGCGGTTGGACCGCCGGGAGTTGTTGGAGCCGGAGCCCACGGCGCGGCTGCTGAAGTGGATGGAACTGACGCCTCGGGACGGCTGCGGCGGCTGGCTGGGAACGCGCCTGCCCGCGAGCGCCCGCGCGTCGCTCCAACACAAGGGCGGGTGGCTGCCGCCGGGATGCTGTGGAGATGACGCGCGCTACAACGTGCTCAATGAAGTGGGGCTGGTGACGTTGCCGGACGGAGGACGGTATGCGGTGGCCATCCTGGCCTCGCGAGGACCGGACTGGCCGAAGCAGGCGTTCTTCGTGGAGCGCGCGTCGTGTGTCCTGTACCGGCACCTGGCGAAGGACGCGGCGCTGGATTGTGGGGAGGCCGTGGCTCGGGCGGGCGGCCCGGTACCCATCGTGTTGGAGCCCGGGGCCCCCGCGCCGAACTACGACTGCGAATGAGAAGGTGAGAACCCAGCGGGCCCCCGCCGGAGGCGGACCGCGAAAACCTGTCCGACTGTCGGACAGGTTCGGACAATGGACACCTGTCGGACCGTCGGACAGGCCGGGACCGCGCGGCGGAAACCTGTCCGACAGTCGGACAGGTTTTGCCAGTTCGGGCAGGAGAGGCGGACGAAACGCTCCGTGCCTGGCATGGACCGTGAAAGCAGGACTGATGATTCTGTCTTGCGCGGGGCGCCAAGGTGAAGCCAGGCCGTTAATGCTGTCCGACGTGAGTCACGGGAGGTGGGGCCATGATGGATCCGCAGGCGTGGCGTAGGTTCTCGGAGCGGCTTGGGGTGGTGCATTCGATCATCCAGGCTCCGATGGCAGGGGGCCTGACGCCGCCGGAGTTGGTCGCGGCGGTGTCGGAGGCAGGAGGCCTGGGCTCGCTGGGCGCCGCGTACGTGCAGCCGGAGGACATCGTCCAGCAGGCCCGCGCGGTGCGCTCACTCACCTCTCGGCCCTACGCCATCAACCTCTTCGCTCCCCAGCCCGCGGTGGCTCCCGCGGACCCGGGGCCCACGCTCGCCATCATCGAGCGCTTCCATGCCGCGCTGGGGCTGCCTCCTCCCGTGATTCCGGCGGCGGCGATGCCGGACTTCGCGAAGCAGGTGGAGGCCGTGCTCGACGCGGCGCCCACGGTGTTCAGCTTCACCTTCGGCATTCCGCCCGCGCCAGTGCTGGAAGCGTTCCGGTCGCGCGGCAGCCTTGTCGTGGGCACGGCGACGAACGTGCGCGAGGCCCAGGCCCTGGAGGCCGCGGGCGTGGATGCGATTGTCGCGCAGGGGTCGGAGGCGGGAGGCCACCGGGGCTCCTTCGGCGGTTCGTTCGAGGCGGGCATGGTGGGCACGATGGCGCTCGTGCCTCAGATGGTGGACGCCGTGCGGGTGCCGGTCATCGCCAGCGGCGGCATCATGGATGGACGAGGCATCGCGGCGGCCCGGATGCTGGGCGCGGCGGCCGTGCAGCTGGGCACGGCGTTCCTGCGGTGCCAGGAGTCCAGCGCGGCGGCGGCCCACAAGGCGCTGTTGCGCGAGGCCCGGGATGAATCGTCACGCATCACCCGCGCCTTCTCCGGCCGCCCGGCCCGCGCGATTCCCAACGAGCTGACGACCACGCTGGAGGAGGCCGGAGCCATCCTGCCGTTCCCGCAGCAGCACGGAGCCACGCGCACGCTGCGGGCCGCGTCGTCGAAGCAGAACGACACTCGCTTCATGGCCCTGTGGGCGGGGCAGGGCATTGGCCTCTCGCGAGAGGGCCCCGCGGCGGACCTGGTGCGTGCCCTGGTGGTGGAGACCGACGCCGCGCTGGCCGCCGTGCGCGGCTGACTCAGGACGTTGACGGCGGGCCCACGCTCCGGCCCGCGATGCGCTGGCGCAGCGCCACGAAGTACATGCTGCAGAACGTGGCCACGAGGACCGCGACTTCATCCCAGTAGTCCAGCGGGTCCTCGTTCTCGTCCAGCAGCGACAGGCTGAGCAGGCACAGCACCACGTGCACGGCGAACACGGGCAGCGACGCCTGTCCCAGCGCCTCCAGAACCTTGGGACGCAGCCATTGGAACAGGCGGGGCGCGAGCCAACTCGCCAGCAGCGCCACGGCCAGGAAGTTCACGAGCCGCAGCGGCGCGAGCGACCACTTGTCGAACAGCACCCCCGCGGCGCCCAGGTCCACGTCGAGGTGGCGCACGACGAAGAACCCCAGGCTGACGACGATGGCGCCCGTGAGGAGCCGGCGGGACACGGGCTCGCGCTGCTCCGGCGCGGTGGCGCGGGCCACGCCCATCCACACCCCGAGCACCCAGAGGAACTGCCACGCGAACAGGTCGAACGCGCCCGACAGGTCGATGCTCAACGGCGGCCACGGCAGCACGGGGATGGCGACGAGCAGGTCATACAGGGCGCGCTTGAGGCCCACCTGCGCCCAGACCCAGATGAGGGCGCTCAGCCCCAGCACCCGGGACCAGCCCTCCTTGCGCGCACCGAGCAGCACGGCGGGAGTGAGCAGCAGCAGCACGACATAGAGCGGAAGGATGTCGAGCAGCGGGGGACAGTAGAGGAGGAACAGGCTGCTCCACAGGGCGGTGAACGGGTCCTGATGGAAGAACCCGAGCAGGTTGTGGATGGCGGGCCTGCGCGCGGCGACGCCCAGCGTGGCGATGATGGTGAACGCGAAAGAGAGCAGGGCGACGTGGTAGCCGTACACCTTGAGGGCGCGGCTCCAGAGGCTCTTGAACATCGCCACGGGGCTCGAGGTCCCCAGCTTCTTCGCGTGCACCACGCCCACGAGGAACGCGGAGAGGAACACGAAGCCCTCGGCGGCGGACACGAAGCCGAACGGCTGATTGCCGATGACACTCAGCCGGGTGGGCAGGTGCGTCAGCGTCATCAGGACGAGCAGCACTCCGCGCAGGCTGTCGAACTCGGGGCGGCGTTTCATGGCGGGTAGACTCTCTTCACCCATGCCACAGCCCCACGTCCCGGGTAAACCGCACCGGTCGCTCGGATCCAGTGCCACTGTCCGGATGACGCACGCGGCCGTCATCGCGTGGATGCTGCTCGTGGGGACCGGCTGTGCGGCGTCCCGAAACGTGCGGCTCGGTACGGGCCGAGGACCCACCCGTGTCCACACGCCGCAGCGGGACGTCCGGCCCGTGGCGCTGGACGAAGACGCCTTCGTGTCCGCGGTCTCGGGGCTCGCACGCGCCGCGCCTGTTTCCTCGTACCCCATGGAGGCGGCCCGCCGGCTGCTGGCGGCTTCGCTTCCGTCACGTCCCTATGCCCACGTGCGTGGACACCTGGGGCTCGTCTCCGTGCAGGAGCCTGGGCGCGGACACCTCCGGCTCAGTGATGCTCCAGAGACGGAGCTGGCGGCGGCGTATGGCCGGTGGTGCAAGCGCAAGGCGCTCGATGGCGATTGTCTCCACCTGTTGGAGCGAGGGGCCACGCTGGATGAGGACGGCAAGCGCACGCTGGCCTTCTCCATCGCGTTGGACTCGGTGTGGGACGAGACGGAGGACGCGCTACGGGGCATGACGGATCGCGGAGCGGTGCTCTCCATGATCGTCACGACTGGCGCCTTGTACCTGGGCTTGTGGCTGTTGCCGGAGCCCGTGTCGAAGGGCGTCGCCGCGACGATGACGGCGGTGCTCATCGCCTATTTGGGCGTCGACACGGTGTGGAGCCTCATCCAGGGATGGATGCGGCTCGCGGACGCCGTGGCGGAGGCCACGACCTTCGATGAGCTTCGGGACGCAGGGGAGCAGTACGGCGAGGTGATGGGCCAGAACGCCGCGCGGGCCTTCGTCATGCTGGCCACGGCGGCGCTGGGCAGTACTGCGGAGACGCTTGCCGCGAAGGTGCCCACGCTGCCCGGTTCGGCGCAGGCGTCACTCGTGGGCGTGGCGGAGGGCGGCTTCCGGCTGGGGGCGGTCGCGCAGGTGGAGTCCGTCGCCGTGTCCGCGACGGGTGACATCCTGCTCACCCTGGCGCCGGGCGTGGTAGCGACCGGCGGGCCCGTGGACGTGCCGGGGCCGAAGCACCACATCGCTTCCGACAAGTTCAGCACGTCCACCGCGAACGGAGGCCCGTGGACGCCTCGCTATCAACAACTCTTCGACAAGGGCGGGATGTCCCTGAACGACCCGGAGAACCAGGTTCATGTTCCGGGGCACAGGGGGCCGCATCCGCAGGAGTACCACGCGGAGGTCTTTGAACGGTTGAGGCTCGCGACCAGCACATGCCGGACGATTCAGCAGTGCCGGGTCGACCTGACGCAGGCGCTGCGGATCCTCGCGAAGGAACTCGCGACGGAGAACACCTGGCTCAACAAGCTGGTCACCCGGAGTGGTGGATGAGGCAGGATGCCCGCGTGACGCCCCGGTACTTCAAGCTCACGGACGACGTGACACTGCCCGGCCGCTGGGAGCTTGGAACGCCCGTGGATGCCCAGGGGCAGGACCACGGCTCGTGGCTGTTCATGCAGGGAACTCCCGCGCAGGTGGAGGGCGCGCTGCGCGTTCCGTCCTATGCGCGGGGAAGGGCGCTCGACTTCTCGCTCGCGGACGCGGGTGCTGTCCCTATCGTTTCCCAACGGGTCGCGGAGGTTCTGTCCCGACTGGCTCCGGGGGACGTGGAGTTGTTCCCGGTCACGTTGGAGGGCGCCCCGGACCCGTACTTCCTCGTCAACGTTGTGCGCGTCGTGAAGTGCATCGACGACACCGCTTCGGGCGAGGTGCGCTATTGGACGCCGGAGGATGGACGGCCCGAGCGGGTCGGCACCTATCAAGCGGTTCATCGGCTGCGCATCGACCCTGCCAGGACGGGGGACGCGAAGGTCTTCCGCACTTGGGGCTGGCTCATCGCGCTCATCGTCTCCGAGGACATCAAGCTCGCGCTCGAATCCATCGGTGCCACGGGCGTGCAATTCAAGGACGTGTCCCCGCTCCGCTGAAGTCCGCGCCTCCGTGCGTCACGGCGACTGTCCGCCATGCCACCCGTTTCCCGCGGCTCGGTTGCAATCAGGGAGGACGCAGCTGCATCCAGCGCTTCACCTCAGCCGCAGCCCCCGGGTCCCTCGTGAGATGACGGTGTCGTTCACAGCTTGCCTGCAGCGTGCTTCGCTCCGGGTCTCCGTATGTGGCCGATAAGACGCGTGAGGTGACGCTCGTCTATCCAAGGACGTCAACAGCGACTCGGGCCGCATCTTCATCCTCGCCCGTGGGCAGCGCCGCCTTGTGGGCGGGGCAGGGTATTGGCCTGTCACGCGAGGGCTGGGCCCTGGTGACGGAGACCGAAGCCGCGCCGTCCGCAGTGTGCGGCCAATTCAGTAAGGCGAGGGAGAGGCTCGAGATAGACTTCACTCACCCATGCCGCAGGCCCACGTCCCGGGTAAACCGCACCGGTCGCTCGGATCCAGTGTCACTGTCCGGATGACGCACGCAGCCGTCATCGCGTGGATGCTGTTCGTAGGGACCGGCTGTGCGGCGTCCCGGACCGTGCGGCTCAGTGCGGGTCGAGAACCCACCCGTGTCCACACGCCACAGCGGGGCGTCCGGCCCGTGGCGCTGGACGAAGACGCCTTCGTGTCCGCGGTCGCGGGGCTCGCACGCACCGCGCCTGTTTCCTCGTACCCCATGGAGGCGGCCCGCCGGCTGCTGGCAGCTTCGCTTCCGTCACGCCCCTACGCTCACGTGCGTGGGCACCTGGGACTCATCTCCGTGCAGGAGCCTGGGCGCGGACACCTCCGACTCAACGATGCACCGGAGGTGGAGCTGGCGGCGGCGTATGGCCGATGGTGCAAACGCAAGGCGCTCACTGGCGATTGTCTCCACCTGCTGGAGCGCGGGTCTACGTTGGATGAGGACGGCAAGCGCACGCTGGCCTTCTCCATCGCGTTGGACTCGGTGTGGGACGAGACGGAGGACGCACTGCGCGGGATGACGGATCGCGGGGCGGTGCTCTCCATGATCGTCACGACCGGCGCCCTGTATCTGGGATTGTGGCTGTTGCCCGAGCCGGTGTCGAAGGGCGTCGCGGCGACGATGACGGCGGTGCTCATCGCGTACCTGGGCGTCGACACGGTGTGGAGCCTCATCCAGGGATGGATGCGGCTCTCGGAGGCGGTGGTGGAGGCCACGACCTTCGACGAGCTTCGGGACGCGGGGGAGCAGTACGGCGAGGTGCTGGGTGAGAACGCCGCGCGGGCCTTCGTCATGCTGGCCACGGCGGCGTTGGGCAGTACGGCGGAGACGCTGGCCGCGAAGCTGCCCAAGCTGCCCGGTTCGGCGCAGGCGTCACTCGTGGGCGTGGCGGAGGGCGGCTTCCGACTGGGCGCGGTCTCTCAGGTGGAGTCCGTGGCCATGTCCACGACGGGGGACATCCTGCTCACCCTGGCGCCGGGCGCGGTGGCGACCGGTGGGCCTGTGGAGGTGCCAGGACCCAAGCACCATATCGCCTCGGACAAGTTCAGCACGTCCACCGCGAACGGTGGCCCGTGGACTCCGCGCTACCAGCGGATCTTCGACAAGGGCGGGATGTCACTGAACGATCCCGAGAACCAGGTGGACGTTCCCGGCCATCGAGGTCCGCATCCTCGCGAGTACCATGAAAGAGTCCATCAGCGACTTGAACAGGTAACGTCGACCTGCAAAACCATCGACCAATGCCGAGAGGCGTTGAAAGGTGCGCTGCGCGTTCTGGCGAGTGAAATCGTCCAGAAGGGCAGTTTCCTCAACAAGCTGGTGACCCGCACGGAGTGAGTGCAGGAACCCGACCCATGTCCTTGCGATATTTCGAACTCGCTGATGACGTGTACATTGAGGGCCGCTGGGAACTGGGGCATCCACAGGACGCCCAGGGGCGGGACCTTGAGGACTCCTGGCAGTTCAGGATGGGTCGACCAAGCTCGTGGGAAGGAAGCCTGCGGGTCCCGGTGGAGATTCCAGGCAATACGCTTGACTACTCCCATGCGGCATTCGGCACGCCGGTGGTCACCTCCCGGGTCGCCGCCATCTTCGAGCGGTTGGCTCCGAACGACATCCAGCTCTTCCCCGTGAACATCGAGGGACAGTCCGATGACTTCTTCATCTTGAACGCCATTCGTCGCGTGAACTGCATCGACGATGAGGCTTCGGAGGAAGCGCGGTACTGGACGCCCAAGAATGGGCTGACGGAGAAGGTAGGAACCTATCTCTCCGTCTGGGGCATGCGCATCGACACCACACGGCTCGGTAGCGCGAGGGTCTTCCGGCCCCTGCACTGGGAAGTGGTCCTCGTCATCCCCGAGGACATCAAGCTCGCGCTGGAATCGATTGGCGCCACGGGTGTTCAGTTCAAGGACGTGTCCCCGCTCCGCTGATTTCCGCGCCTCCGTGCGTCACGGCGACTGTCCGCCAGGCCGCTTGTTTCCGAGGCTCGGTTGCAATCAGGGCGCACACGGCTACATTCAGCACTTCACCGCAGTCGCAACCCCCGGGTTCCTCGTCAGATGACGGTTTCGCTCACAGCCTGCCTGCAGCGTGCTCCGCGCCGGATTTCCGTGCGCCGGACGCTGCCCGCGCACGGCCGAGCCACCGCCTGGCTTGTCACCCACGCCGCCCGTCTCGCGTAGCTCAAGACGGACGGCGTCCGCTCCACCCCCACTGAACCTTCGCGCCACGCACGCCCACCTTTCCAGGTGTGCATGCCGTCCCCATCCCCCTTCCCACAGGAGGCAATCGCCATGACCCACGACCACTCCCTCATTGTCACCGACACCGACCTGCAGCGCCTGGAGCGCGTCGTCGAACAATACGGCAACGCCCGCAACGCCGAACTCGTGGAGCAGCTGGAGTCCGAGCTCGCCCGCGCCGTCGTCACGTCCTCCAGCACCATTCCCCGCGACGTCGTCACCATGAACAGCACCGTCGTCTATGAAGACGGAGAGGCCGGCGAGACGCGCGAAGTCACGCTCGTCTATCCCAAGGACGCCAACAGCGACGCCGGCCGCATCTCCATCCTCGCCCCCGTGGGCAGCGCCCTCCTGGGCCTGTCCGTGGGCCAGACCGTGGAGTGGCCCCTCCCCCAGGGCCGCACCCGCCGCCTGCGCATCATCGCCGTGCCCTACCAGCCGGAGGCCGCCGGTCACTTCCACCTGTAGGCTCCGCGTCCTCCCATGACGCGTCAGCGCCGTGTCCGCGTCCCGCGCTGACGCGTCATTCCCACCCCCGGGGAGGCCGGCCCCCGCCGCATCCCCGCGTGATTGCTGGACGTTGTCTTCCGAACACCTCCTGGCCCCTGGCATGCAACCGCCTGCGTACCCCTCGCCTGGCGAAGGGACGCGCGACGCTCTTGCGTCCGCGTGTGCATGTGGAGGAACGCTTGTTCGCACGAAGGCATCACCTGGGGCTCGGAGGACTGGCCGTCCTCTGCGCCTTCAGCGCCCAGGCCCAGAGCACCATTCCGGGCATCGAACTGGAGCGCCTGCAGCTCAACCCCGCCATGCGTGACAGCCTCGTGCTGTCCACCGGTGACCTGCTCCCCGCGGGTCAGTTCCGCATCGGGTTGACGGCGCACTACGAGAACCGGCCCCTCGTCCTGGTGGAGAACGACGAGCGGCAGGCCGACATCATCTCCAACCGCGTGACGACGCACATCACCGCGGCGTACTCCCTCACGAACTGGCTGGAATTGGGCGCGCAGGTGCCCATCGTCGCCCAGTGGGGCCCGGAGACCGCGTCGAATGGCGTGTCCCGTCCCACCACCAGCGCGCTCGGCACGCCGTGGGTCCAGGCGCGCGTGGGCTTCCTCTCCGAGAGCCGGGGCGGACCGATGGACCTGGGTCTGCACCTGGCCGCGGCCCTGCCCCTGGGCAGCAAGGCCGCCCTCACCCGCGACGAGGGCTTCACCTTCTCCCCGCGCCTGGGCGCCGGCAAGCAGCTGGGCGGCACCTTCCGCGTGGGCGCGGACGTCGGCGCGCTCGTGCGCACGAAGACGTACGCGCTGACGCCGCAGACGCAGCCCTACCTCGACGAGATGGGCGTGGAGGTCAACGGCGGCGTCAACCTGTCCGCCGCCCTCTGGGGCCTGCGCGAAGAGGTCATCCTGCGCGGCACCATTCCCACCCAGGACTCGCCCAGCTCGATGGAAGCGCTCCTGGGCCTGCGCGTCCCCACCGCTGACGGCACCGAGGTGTACGTCATGGGCGGCCCGGGCTTTGGCCAGACGCCAGGCACGCCGCGCTTCCGCGTGCTCGCCGGTGTGTCCTTCGGCACGCCTCCCGCGCCCAAGGGCCCCGTCTGTATCGCGGGCCAGCCCCACGTGGCCGCCGAGTGTCCCGACCTGGATGCCGACGGCGACGGCGTGAAGAACAGCGACGACCAGTGCCCCACGACGGCCGGCCTGGCGCAGCTCCAGGGCTGCCCGGACAAGGACGACGACCAGGACGGCATCCCCAACCTGGCGGACAAGTGCCCCACGCAGGCGGAGAACAAGAACGGCTTCGAGGACGAGGACGGCTGCCCGGACGACCCTGACTCCGATGGGGACGGCATCGTGGACTCCAAGGACCAGTGCCCGAAGGAGCCGGAGACGTTCAACGGCTACAAGGACAAGGACGGCTGCCCGGACGTGGAGCCCGACCGTGACGGCGACGGCATCGTGGACCGCCTGGACAACTGCCCCGACGAGCCCGGCACCGAGGCCAACGGCGGCTGCAAGGAGGCGCCCGTCGCGCGCATCGACTCCGGCAGCATCCGCATCATGGAGGCCGTGTTCTTCGAGAACAACAAGGCCGTCATCCAGAAGCGCAGCAACGCGGTGCTCGACAAGGTCGCGTCCATCCTCGTGTCCCATCCGGACATCGAGAAGGTACGCGTGGAAGGCCACACCGACAACACCGGCAAGGCCTCCTACAACCTGGAGCTGTCCCAGAAGCGCGCCGAGGCGGTGGTGGACTACCTCGTGAGCAAGGGCGTGCAGCGTGAGCGGTTGGTGGCGCAGGGCTTCGGGCCCACGCAGCCCATCGCGGACAACGCGAAGGCGGACGGCCGCGCGAAGAACCGCCGCGTCGAGTTCAAGATCGTCGGAGAGGCCGAGGGCGTGCAGACGACGCCGGCCTCCTCCTCTTCCCCCGACACCCTTCGGAAGTAAGGCAGACCGTTCATGCTCAAGACCCTGATGCATACCCTTGTCCGGGGAGATTCACCCCGGATGGCCCTGAGCGCGGGCTTCCACGCGCTGGCCCTGTGTTCGCTGTTCCTCCTCGCGGGCTGCGAGTCGGCCACGCCGCGGCCCGCTGCCTCCGAACCCGTGCTCACGAGCCAGTCGTCCTCGCTCGTGGGTGACGGCCGGCTCCAGCCCGGCGAGCAGTGTGACGACGGCAACACGGTGAGCGGGGACGGCTGTTCGTCCACCGGCACCGTGGAGGCGGGCTACCTGTGCAACGTGCCCGGCAACGCGTGCTCGTTGGCGAGCCTGTGCGGCAACAACGTGGTGAACACCGGCGAGCTGTGCGACGACGGCGACACCGTCAGCGGCAGCAACGGCTGTTCGGCCACGTGTGATTTGTCGCTGTGTGGCAACGGCGCGTTCGACAACCGCCAGTACCCGTCCTACGCGCAGGAGATCTGCGACGACGGCAACCGCTTCGAGGGCGACGGCTGCAGCCGCCAGTGCGAAGTGGAGCCCGGCTTCGCCTGCGCGGGCAGCCCCAGCCGCTGCGTGAGGGCGGGCGTGGCGGTGTTCAACACTGGCGTGGACGCGCAGAACCGCCGCCTGCCCACGGGCGCGGTGGATACGCACTGGTTCTACTCCGGCACCACCACCGGCGCGGACACCGGCGTGCGCAACGCCAACGACTGGCCGCTGGAGATGCAGACCGCGCGCTTCATGGCGCCCCAGGGCCTGCAGACGTGCGTGTACCAGGACTTCCTCATCCCCTCGACGACCCACATCGCGCAGTTCCGCCTGCGCCTGGCCACCTTCAATGACAACCAGTTCGACGGCGCGAAGGTGAACGGCGTGGCCATCTCGCCCGTCACCGTGAACGACCCGCCCGGCCAGCCCTGGCAGAAGAACATCTTCCGTGAGTTCGGCACCAACGCGGCCTGGCACGCGGGCCTCAACCGCATCGAGCTGTGCAACGAGAACGAGGCCAGCCCGCCGAACGCCTTCCGCTACCTCTTCGTGGACGCCTACGACGACCGCTGCGGTGACGGCGCCGTCTCCCCGCGCGAGGAGTGCGACGACGGCAACACCACGGCGGGCGACGGCTGCAACGCCACCTGTGGCATCGAGTCCGGCTATGGCTGCGCCGGCGCGCCCAGCACCTGCGCCAAGACGTGCGGCAACGGCAACCTGAACCCCGGTGAGCAGTGCGACGACGGCAACACCACCGCCAACGACGGCTGCAACGCCAGCTGCCGCGTGGAAGACGGTTACGCCTGCCCCACGCCGGGCCAGGTTTGCGCGGCCACCTGCGGCAACGGCGCCATCAACGCGGGAGAGCAGTGCGACGACGGCAACGTGTTCAGCTCCGACGGCTGCTCCGCGGCGTGCCGCATCGAGACGGGCTACTCCTGCAACGGCGCCCCGTCCGTCTGCGCCCCGCTGTGCGGCAACGGCGTGCTCAACGCCGGTGAGCTGTGCGACGACGGCAACACGAACCTGAACGACGGCTGCTCCAACGCCTGCACCCTGGAGCTGGGCTATGCCTGCGCCACGCCGGGCCAGCCCTGCGCGAAGACGTGCGGCAACGGCAACATGGACCCGGGCGAGCAGTGCGACGACGGCAACCTCGCGTCCGGTGACGGCTGCGCCACCGAGTGCCGCGTGGAGGGCGGCTATGCCTGCTCCACGCCGTCCAACGGCCCCTCCGTGTGTGTCCAGTCGTGCGGCAACGGCGCCCTGGATCCGAACGAGACCTGCGACGACGCGGACCAGTCGTCCGGCGACGGCTGCTCCAATGGCTGCCGCGTGGAGCCGGGCTACAGCTGCTCGGGTCAGCCCAGCACCTGCGCCACCCTCTGCGGCGACGGCATCCGCGCGGGCTCCGAGGCGTGCGACGACGGCAACGCCACGGCGGGCGACGGCTGCAACGCCACCTGCGCCGTGGAGCCGGGCTGGAGCTGCCCCGCCCCTGGCAACGTGTGCTTCAACACCTGCGGCAACGGCACGGTGGACGTAGGCGAGTCGTGCGACGACGGCAACGCGGCCAGCGGCGACGGCTGCAACGCCACCTGCGCCGTGGAGCCGGGCTACAGCTGCAACGGCGCGCCCAGCGCCTGCGGCACCACCTGCGGCGACGGCATCCGCGCGGGCGCCGAGGTGTGCGACGACGGCAACCTGGTGGGCGGAGACACCTGCTCGCCGCGCTGCCTGCTGGAGGTGGGCCAGGCGTGCAACGCGTCCAACGTCTGCGAGGCGTACTGCGACCTGTCCACCCAGTTGTGCGTGGCGCAGGCGCCCCAGCCCGTGACGCCGGCCCCGGTCATCACCGGCCCCACGGCGAACTCCACGGTGACCACCGGCACGCCTCCCATCACCGGCACCAGCGTGCCCAACGCGCAGGTGACGGTGCGTGAGGGCGGCACCGTGGTCTGCACCGCCACCGCCGACGCGGCCGGCAACTGGACTTGCACGCCCACGACGCCGCTGGTGGATGGCCCGCACAACGTGACGGCCACGGCCGAGACGTCCACGAGCACCACCAGCCCCCCGTCCACCGCCGTCCCCTTCATCGTGGACACGGAGGTCCCGGCCCCGGTCATCACCGGCCCCGAGGCGAACACCACGGTGACCACCGGCACGCCCGCCATCACCGGCACCGGCGAGCCCGGCGCGCTGGTGACGGTGCGTGAAGGCACCACCGTCATCTGCACCGCCACCGTGGACGCGGCCGGCAAGTGGAGTTGCGTGCCCACGACGCCGCTGACGGACGGCCCGCACAGCGTGACGGCTACTGCCGAATCGCCCGCGGGCATCACCAGCCCTCCGTCCGCCACCGTCCCCTTCGTGGTGGACAGCGTGGTGCTGGACAACCAGGCCCCGGACACGTCCATCGTGAAGGGCCCGGCGCCGACCACCTCCGACCGCACGGCGGACTTCGAGTACGCCTCCACGGAAGTGGGCTCCACGTTCGAGTGCAGCCTCGACGGTGGCGCCTGGGGCCCGTGCCGTGACAGCTACACCGTCGGCGGCGGGGACCACGTCCTGCGCGTCCGCGCGGTGGACGGCAGCGGCAACACGGATGCGACCCCGGCGGAGTACACCTGGACGGTGGTGAACACGCGCGCCTTCGCGGGCGGCGGGTGCAGCACCGCGCCGGATGCCTCCTGGCTGGCCCTCCTGGGCCTGATGGGAGTGCCGGGGCTGCGCCGCCGTCAGCGCCGCGCCGCATAGCCTCGCGGAGCCCGCCGGAGGGGAGGGCCTACCCCCTTCCCGGGAGCGCCCCCTCGCTCCCTCTCATGGCGCCCTTCCGGCGGCGCTCCCGCGTCCCCCTGCCTTCCCCGTATGCTTCGTCCGTGCCCGGGGCAGGTCATCAAGCGTCTTACGAGGAGGAGGTCCTGCTCGCGCTGGACGAGGGGCTGCTGTCCTCCGAGGAGGCGGCGGCCCTGCGCGAGGAGGCCCTTCGCCTGCACCGCGGGCCCCTGGAGCTGTTGAAGGAACGGGGCCGGCTGACGGAGGACACCCTGGACCTCTTGCGGCAGGACCTGGCTCGCGGCGTCACGGACCGGGGTGAAGCGCCCATCCAGGAGGCCGCCACGCTGGGCACGGCGATTCCGTCCTCGCTGGCCGTGCATGGCGTGCCCTCGTTCCCGGTGCCCGGCTGGGACCGCTACGAGCCCGTGCGCTTCCTGGGGCAGGGCGGCATGGGGCAGGTGTTCCTGGCCTATGACCCGCTCCTGCGCCGCAACGTCGCCCTCAAGTTCGTGCGCGACGGGGACCCGGAGCTGGCCCGCCGCTTCCTGTCCGAGGCCCGCGCCCAGGCCCGCGTGCGCCACGAGCGCGTGTGCGAGGTCTACGAAGTGGGCGAGGTGCGCGGCCACGCCTTCATCGCCATGCGCTACGTGGAGGGCCCGTCGCTGGGGCAGCTCTCCAACTCGCTCACGCTGGAGCAGCGCGTCTGGGTGCTGTGCCAGGCCGCGGAGGGCGTGCACGCCGCGCACCGCGTGGGGCTGGTCCACCGCGACCTGAAGCCCGGCAACATCCTGGTGGAGCGCACGGAGGACGGAGGCTTCCACCCGTTCGTGATGGACTTCGGCCTGGCGCGGGACTGGCGCGAGGACAGCACCACCCCGAACGCGGTGCTGGGCACGCCGCACTACATGCCGCCCGAGCAGGCCCGCGGCGAAGGCCACCGCCTGGACCGCCGCGCGGACGTCTACGCGCTGGGCGCTACATTATATGCGCTGCTCACCGGGCAGCCTCCCTTCACCGGCGGGACGGAGAAGGAGGTGCTCGCGAAGCTCCAGACGGAGCCGCCTCCGCGTCCGCGCGCGCTGGAGCCGGACATCCCGGAGGACCTGGAGGCCGTCGTTCTCAAGTGCCTGGAGAAGGAGCGGCCGCTCCGCTACGACTCCGTGCGCGCCTTCACGGACGACCTGGAGCGCTTCCTGTCCGGCGAGCCGGTGCGAGCCCGCCATGGCGCGCGCTACTGGCTGGGCAAGAAGGTCCGCAAGCACCGCGCGGCGCTGGCGCTGGGTGGCACGGTGGTGGCGGTGGTGGCCGGTGCGCTCACGCAAGCGCAGCTCGCGCGCGGAGAGGTGGCCGAACGCGAGCGGCTGGCCCGCGCCTTCACCGAGCGCGTGGAGCGCATCGAGTCCTCGGCGCGCTACTCCGCCCTGTCGCGCCTGCACGACACGCGCAAGGACCGCGAGGCGCTGCGCGCGAGCATGGCCGCGCTGGAGCAGGAGATTTCCCGCGCGGGCGAGCAGGCGGTGGGCCCCGGTGAGTACGCGCTGGGCCGCGCCCTGTTCGCGCTGGATGACCTGGACGGCGCGCGAGAGAAGCTGGAGTCCGCGTGGGCGCACGGCTTCCGCGAGCCCCGCGTGGCCTGGGCGCTGGCTCAGACGCTGGGCCACCTGTACCGCGAGCAGCTGCTGCTGGACGTGGAGCGCCGAGCCCCCGCGCAGCGCGAGGCCCGGCTCAAGGAGCTGAACGGGCGCTACCGCGACCCGGCGCTCGCGTACCTGCGCCAGGCGGAGGGGCCGGACGTGCCCGCGCCGCCGTCGTTCGTGAAGGCCCTGTTCGCCTTCTACGAGGACCGGCCGGAGGACGCGCTGGCGCTGCTGGACGCGCCGGGCACGCAGTCGCCGTGGTTCTACGAGGCGCCGCTGCTGCGTGGCGACATCCTGCTCGCACGCGCCACGCGGCGCTGGAACGGCGGGGACCGCGCGGGTTCGCAGGCGGACCTGGCGCTGAGCCGCGAGGCGTACGCCGCCGCTGTCGCCACGGCGGAGAGCCAGCCCGTGGTGCACTCGGTGCTGGGGCGGTTGGAGCTGGCCGCGCTGGTGATGGAGCTGTACGGCGAGGGAAACATCCTGCCGCACTACGAGCGGGGCCTGGAGGCGCTGTCTCGCGCGCTCGCCGCCGCGCCGGACCATGCCCGCTCGCTGGTGCTGGTGTCGCGCTTCCACCGCCGGCTCGCGGAGCAGCGCACGAACCAGGGCGGGGAGGGCGTGGAGGCGCTGCTGGAGAAGTCCCTGGCCGCGCTGCGCACCGCGGAGGCCGTGGCCACGCCGAGCGAACGCATCCCGCTGGAGCGGGCCCTGACGCATCGCCAGTGGGCGCGCTACCAGCAGCTGCGCGGAGAGGACCCGCGCGGACAGCTGAAGCTCGCGATTGCCTCCTTCGAACAGCTGCGCCCGGAGGACCGCGACTACGCGTTCCACGCCAACCTGGGGCTCGCGTGGCAGGGGCAGGCGGACGCGGAGGCCGCGCGCGGCGGAGACCCGCTGCCGCTGCTGGACAAGGCCATCACTGAGTACCAATCCGCGCTCCAGCTGAGCGAGCAGCAGCCGTTCTCGTGGATCAACCTGGGCGTCGCGTACCGCAAGCGGGCGGACGCCCGGAACGCGCCGGATGCGATGGGCGACCTGCGCCTCGCGAACAGCGCGCTCACGCGGGCCCTGTCCCTCAACCCGGACAACTTCAGCGCGTGCTTCAACGGCGCGGAGGTGGCGGAGCAGCTCGCGCGAGCCCGCTACCTGAAGGGCGAGGACGTGAGCGTGGACCTGGAGCGCGCCCTGACGCTGTACCGGCAGGGGCTGGCGCTCAACGCGAAGCAGCCCGCGCTCCACAACGCGCTGGGCTCCGCGGTGTTCTGGCAGGCGGAGCTGCGCGCGGAGGAGGGCGGCGACACGAAGGCCCTGCTCGACGAGGCGAAGGCGTCCTTCGAGAAGGCCCGCGCCCTGGCGCCCACGCAGGGCTTCGCCTTCAACAACCTGGGCGAGTGGGAGGTCTTCCGCGCGGAGCTCCAGCTCGCGAAGGGCGAGGACCCGAGCGTCGCGCTGCGCGCCGCGGTGGACGACTACTCGGAGGCGCTGAAGCGGCTGCCGGACGACGCGGACCTGCTGGCGAACCTGGGCAAGGCCTGGGTGCGCCACGCGGCGTGGACGCTGTCACAGGCGGGAAATCCGGCGGCGGAGCTGACGAAGGCGGAGACGGCGCTGAACCGGGCCCGCGAGCAGAACCCGCGCCTGGGCAATGCCTGGCGCTACCTGGCGGAGGCTTCCGGCGTCCGTGCGCGTTGGATGGCGCGGGGCCACGGGGCGGCGGACGGCGAGTTCACGCGCGCGGCGGAGGCCTTCGAGGAGGCGCTGAAGCTCGACCCCAGGCTGGAGTACCGGCTCGCGGCGGCGGAGCTCCACGGCGCATGGGCGCGGTGGCGCATCCGTGAAGGGCAGGACGCGACGGCCGGGCTGACGCGAGGGCTGGCGCTGGCCGATGCGGTGGTGTCGGCCCGTCCCCGGTGGAATCACGCGCGCGAGGTGAGGGCCGGCCTGGCAGCGCTTCGTGCCGGACCCCCGACCCCGGAGAGCGTGGTCGACGCACCCACGCCCTGAGGAGACTACCGGCGGACCTCCGCCGGCGGATCGCTCGTCACATCGATGCCGCCGTTCTTGCGGTCCGATTGCCCCTCGATGGAGCTGTCGTCCTGGGCCCTGCGCGTGTGGATGCGCACCTGGAAGGGATGCATCCCGCGCTTCGCGTGGGAGGCGACGGTCAGCGGCACGGGCACCGCGTTGTCGCTGGTCAGCTTGAACGGGCTCCGCGCGGTGAAGCAATCATCGTGGTGGAGCGACACGATCGCGGTGGCGTCAGCCGCGTAACCAGCCATCACGAAGACCACCAGGTCGCCGTGCTTCACCTCCGGCGACGGGTCGTAGGTGATGTCCTGGGGGGAGAGAGTCACTGTCATGAGGGCCATAGGCCCGGACTGCACTGCATCGCCTGTACCAGTGCGCGGACCGTGAACACCGCTGGGATGTTTCACGGCCGCGACACGGGACAGGACCCCGGACACGTCAATGACAGGGCACGGTCCGGGGCTGACGTGTCCGCCGGTTAGGCGCGCTCCTCCGGCGGGTCGCTGGTCACGTCGATGCCGCCGTTCTTCCGGTCCAGCTTGAGCGGACCGACCTTGTCCTCGCTCCGGGTGCTCGACCCATCGTCGATGGTCGCGTCGAATTCGTAGATCCGCTTCACCGCCGTCATCGAGACGTTCAGCGGGGAGGTCGCCAGCGCGTGGGTCCCTCCGAGCTCGTACGGGTACGGGTTCGAGGCGGAAACGGTGAGGCAGTTCCCGTGGGGGAACGTGATGGTGGCGGTCGCGCCCGGAGGGTAGCTGCCCAGCGAGAAGATCACCGTGTCACCGTGTTTCACTTCCGGACCGGGGCTGTAGGTGACGGGAACCGTGGAGAGGTCGACTGTGATGTTGGCCATAGGTCCGCGCAGCATTGCAGCCCCCGTACCAACATGCATGGCTTGAATACGTGCTCGGATGTTTCACGGCTGCGACAGCGGACGCGCGCTCCCGGACGTGTCAGTGACACGTCACGGTCCGGGAGCTGACGTGTCCGGCGTCTACCGGAGCAGCTCCTTCGGCGGGTCGCTGGTCACGTCGATGCCGCCGTTCTTCCGGTCCCACTCGTGGCCCTTGCGGGCCTGGGACTCCTGGCCGTTGTTGAAGTCGACGTCGAAGGCATAGACCCCGCGCGAGGCCGTTAGGGCGACGGTCAGGGGCGAGGTCGCCATCGTCGCGCCTCCCAGCGTGTACGGGCCGGACGTGGTGAGGCAGGTGCCGTCGGGGAACGTCACGGTGGCGGTGGCGCTGACCGCGTTGCCCAACGTGAAGACCACCTTGTCGCCGTGCTTCACATCGGGGCTGGGGCTGTAGCTGACAGGGGTCGTGGAGACGTCGATGGTGATGGTGTTGGTGGGCATGGTGCGGGTGGACATTGCAGACGCCGTACCAGCTCAGCTCGCGTCCAATCCCAGCTCACGCACGCGGCGATGGAGCGCGCGGCGGGAGACCTCCAGCTTCTGCACCATGCGGTCCAGGTCGCCCTCGCATTCGTGGAAGCAGCGGGTGATCTCCTCCGGGCTCAGGTCGCGCGCGGTCCGCAGGAGCGAGCTCTTGTCGATGAGCACGTACACGGAGGAGCGCGGGATGCCCAGCCAGTCCGCCGTGGCCTTCAAGTCCCACGCACAGGCGCGCAGGGCCTCCAGCACCTCCTGCTCGCTCACCTCCGACGGCTTGCGCCGCGCGGGTGCGCGCGTCTCCGAAGGCGCGGGCGTGTCCTCCGAGGCAGGGGAGGGCGACCGCTCGGTCAGGGGTTGTCCGGGGATGGGGAGCGCGTCGGCGTCCAGTGACTGCTCCAGCCGCGCATCCACGCGCAGCCCGGGTAGTCCCCGGCTTCCAATCACGAGCTGCCGCGCGACGTTGCGAAGCTGGCGCACGTTGCCGGGCCACGCGGAGCGCACCAGCCGCGCGGCGAGCGACGCGGGCAGCCACGGCTCCGCGCGCGCATCCGAGGAGCTCAGCCTCCCCGCCTCGCCCGTGGACTCCAGCTCCTGGCGCGCGAAGTGGAGGAACAGCGGCGCGATGTCCTCGCGGCGCTCGCGCAGCGGTGGCACGGTGATTTCGAAGCCCGCCAGCCGGTGCAGCAGCGGGGCCTTGAAGTGGCCGTCGCGGATGTGCGCCTCCAGGTCCGCGTCCGTGGCGGTGACGAGCCGCACGTCCACGCGCACCGGGGTCTGCGCACCCACGGGATAGACCTCCTGGGTCTCCAGCACGCGCAGCAGCGCCGCCTGGACCTCCGGGGGCGCCTCCGCCACCTCGTCCAGGAAGAGCGTGCCGCCGTGGGCGGCGCGGAAGAAGCCCTCCCGGTCGCGCGCGGCGCCGGTGAACGCACCCCGCACCGCGCCGAACAGCTCCGCGGCGATGAGGTCCTTGGCCAGGGCGCCCAGGTTGACGCTGACGAAGGGCCCGGCGCGGCGCGGGCTCCGCGCGTGGAGCGCGCGCGCCACCAGCTCCTTGCCCGTACCCGTCTCGCCCCGCACCAGCACGGGGACCAGGAGGTCGGCCACGCGCAGCACGTCCTCGCGCACGCGGACGACGCCCTCGCTGTCGCCCACCATGCCCAGCCCCGCCAGCTCCGTCTGGGCACTGGCGCCGCGCACGGTGGCCTGGTGCAGCAGCAGCGCCACGCGCCCGGCGAGCACCAGCGGCACGCCTGCCACCAGCGCCTGCGCGGGGAACTCCCGCCCGCCGCGCACCGGCTCGCTGCCCACCCACACCGGCGTCCCGCCCTCCGGCACCCGCAGCCGCACGCTGCCGTCCGTCCCCGCCTCGAAGCGCACCGGAGTCCGGCTGAGGAAGGGGTCACCCAGGGGCAACGCCAGCACCGCCCCCGGACGGCTGAAGTCCGGTGCGTTGCGGGACAGGGCCACCGCGCGCTCTCCGGACAGCAACCCGTCCAGCAGCAGCCGCTCCCCGATGCGCTGGGGCTGGGCATGGCCAATGAGCGTCAACGCCGGCATCACCTGGGCGGCCTGTGAAGGCGTGCCCTGGGTGCGGACGGCGGTCGTGGAGAAGTTCGTGGGGTTCTTGAGCGGCATGGACCTCCCAGGCAGCCTACAACGGGCTGGCTGCCCCGGGGCCTGGCAGGCGGCGTTCCTTCGCGCTCCTACCTGCTCCGGCGGGGAGCCGTCCCCACGTCTGCTCGCAAGGTGGGCACGGGCCGTAGGAGCGGGAGCCACGCCCGCGCCCCATCCAATGAATAGGTTTGTGGCGCGTGCCGTGTGGTTCTTCGAGAGGGAGCGCGACCTTCATGACTCCATCGAACTCGAACATCCCTGTCTTCGGCGCCGTCCTCTTCGACCTGGACGGCGTCGTCATCGACACGACCGAACTGCACTACCGCGTCTGGGATGAGTTCGCTCGCGAGCGGGGCTACGTGCCCACGCGCGAGCAGCTGCTCGCCACCAATGGCCTGCGGGCCGGGGAGACGCTGCGCGCGTGGTTCGGCGCGGAGTTGGATGACGAGCAGGTGGCCGTGCTCACGGACGACCGGGAGCGGGCCTTCCACCGGCTGCTCGACCACGAGCCGGTGTCCCCCGTCCCCGGCGTGGGCGCCTACCTGATGTCCTTGAAGCGGGCGGGCGTGCCCTGGGCCCTGGGCACGAGCGCCCTGGCCCAGAACGCGGAGCGGGCCCTGGAGCGCGTGGGGCTGGAGCACCTGTTCCCCGTGCGCGTGACGTCCACGGACGTGTCGCGGGGCAAGCCGGATCCCGAGGTGTACCTCAAGGCCTCCGCCGCGCTGGGCGTCCCGCCGCACGCGTGCGTGGTGTTCGAGGACGCGGTGGCGGGGCTGAGGGCCGCGCGGGCCGCGGGCGCGGCGTGTGTCGCCGTCGCCACGTCGTTCCCGCGCGAGGTCCTGGTGCGCGAGCGGCCGGACTGGCTGGTGAAGGACTTCCGGGACCTGCCGCAGGCGCTGCGTCCCGGAAGTCACGGCTTCACGGCGCCGACGGCACCTCACCCGTGAGCACGCAGATGAGCGCGTCCGGGTCGCACTTCACGGGGAACAGCGGGTTGATGCCGGAGCCGCGCAGCCGGCCCGCGTCGTAGTCCGCGTACGGGTCGCACAGCGCGTCGTCCGGCAGCTTCGTGGCGCTGTTCTGGCACTTCACCACCGGCCAGATGCCCTTCACGGTGTACTCGGCGCTGCAGCCGTTCTCCGAGTACACGAGGTCCGCGGTGAACTGCGTGCCCGGAATCTCTGGCGTGTTGTAGATGCGCAGGTTGCTCCACGCGTAGCCGAAGTCCTGCGCGGGCAGCGGGCCGCCGTCAGGCGCCGTGGAAGCGGGCACCTCCAGCCGCGTGGGCGTCAGGGCCGGCACCGAGCAGAAGTGGTCCGCCCCCGGCGTCACGGAGGCGAAGGGGCCCACCGCGGTGGCGGTCGCCTTCGAGTCCTCCGTCAGCCGGGACGCGAAGTCCGCCAGCAACTTGCCCAGCCGCGCGCTGCGCACGCCCACGGTGTCGGGCGCGGCCGGGTCCGGGCTGAAGAACTTCTGCAGCCCCAGCGGCTCTGGCTTCAGCTGCGCGCAGACAAGGTCCGGGTTCTGCCCGGGCTTGAGCTGGTACGTCGCGGCGAACGAGCCGGTGGAGCCGTCCGACACGGCGCGAGCCACGACGCACTCGGGCTCCGGTTCGCTGCCGCACGCACCCACGGCGACGGCCGCCGCCGCGAGCCCTGCACTCACTGCCATCCAACGAAACTTCATCGCGGGAGTCCTCATGGCTCGAGACCTAGAAGCTGAGCTTCGCGCCCAGGCGGATGGAGCGCGGAGCCTGGTAGGCGGTGGGCCGCTTGAAGTTGGGGTTGATGTCCGCCTCGCCAATGGGCTGGTTCGTGGCGGTGGAGATGACCTTGCAGTGGGAGTTGCCGTTGGTGAGGCAGGCGGTGAGGTCGTCCGGCTTGCCGCCCTGCTCGATGGCGTAGACGCGCGTGGTGGTGAAGGTCTGGTCCACGTCCGTGTACTGCTGGAAGTTGAAGAGGTTGAACACGTCCAGGGACACCGTGAGGACGTAGTCCTTCACCAGCCGCTGGTTGAGGCCCACGTGTCCGTCCACGCCGTGCACCCAGGGCAGCCGGCCCGCGCTGCCGCGCGGCAGGATGAACGTCTCCGAACCGCTGCGGCGCGGGTGCGCGCCCAGGTAGTTGAGCGGCGCGCCGGAGCGCGCCCGGTAGTTGCCGCCCACGTTGATGCTGGTGCTCGGCCCCAGCACCAGCTCCTTCGCGGCGAACACCTTGAAGGAATGCGTGCGGTCTCCGGGGAGCTGGCCCTCGCGGTTGACGGTGAGCGACACCAGGTCGAAGTCGCGCGTGAGGTTGGGGGACAGCTGGCCGGTGTCCGCGCGGAACAGGCCGGAGTAGTTCCCGCGCAGGGTGGACCAGGTGTAGCTGCCCTGGGCCAGCCACCCGTTGGTGAAGGCGCGCTGGAAGTAGAGGTTGACCGCGTCGTACTCGCGCCGGGCCAGCGGGAAGTCCGTGGAGTAGCCCTTGCCCGGGTTGCCCAGGAAGAAGGTGCTGCCGTCGTCGCGGCTCATGTCCTCGATGACGTCGTTGAGGTAGCGCCGGGTGTACGTGGCGCCCAGGCGGCTCGCGGTGAAGAGCTCGTACTCACCGCCCAGCACGAACTCGTCCGCGGACTGGGCGCGAATCTGGGGATCCACCGGCACGCGGTCGCCGCCCTGCGCGTCCCACAGCTGGTTGGGGCTCTCGCGGTTGCCAATGGGCTGGCGGTTGACGTTCTGGGTGCAGTCCCCGAGCAGCGAATCCTCACGGGAGGGAACGCACGGGGGCGAGTCGTAGGTGGCGGACAGCAGCTGCTGCTGCGGGAAGGACAGGTCCGCCATGTCCAGGGGGACGTTCTCGAAGAAGCGCGCGTAGTTGGCGAAGAGCTTGGCGCGGCCACTCTGCGTCGGGTCGTAGATGACGCCCAGGCGCGGGGACCACTGGTTGGGCAGGTGCAGGCCCACCTCGCCGTCCAGGCCGTAGATGGTCTGCACGTCGTAGCGCAGGCCCACGTTGACGGTGACCTTGTCCATGACGGACCAGCTGTCCTGGAGGAAGCCGCCCACGGTGGTGGACGTGGAGGTGCCTTCCTTGTTGGGGAGGAACACCGGGATGTCCGGGCCCTGCAGGTAGCCGTACTGGTTGAGGCTGAAGAAGCAGTCGCCGCCGGTGCACTCCTGCCAGGGCGTGAGGCCGGTGCGCGCGCGCTTGTTGTAGAAGCTCATCCGCTCGACGTCCGCGCCCGCCTTGAGGATGTGGTGGCCCAGGGCCTCCAGCAGGTACGTGCCCATCACCTTGCCCTGCACACGGTCCAGCCGCTGGATGCTGATGGTGCCGGGGCCGCCCGTGGAGTAGGCCGCCACGGGGCAGCGCAGCCGCTGCTCCTCGGGCGTGGTGCCGCAGGCGTCCGCGTACGGGAGCGTCTCGAACTCGTTGATGGTGTGGAACCCCGGGTTGCGGGTGCGGCGCCAGGCGATGTTGGACTTCGCGGACAGGCCCTCGCCGGAGCCCAGGCCGGAGCCGTCCGACGGGAGGATGGAGTCCGCCTGATGGTGCCAGCCGAGCGTCGCGTCCACGAGCAGCTTCTTGTCGAAGAAGGACGACGCCTGCTTCGCGACGATGTCCATGGCGCTGTTGCTGCGCCGGGTGGCGATGGCTTCATACGCGCCCTGCACGAAGGCGGTGCACGACAGGCTGGTGCACACCTCCGGCTCGCCGTCGTCGCTGAAGGAGTACTTGCCGCTGCCGCCGGAGGAGCGCGGCGTGCCGAACACGGACACGGACAGGCTGTGGTCCGGGTTGAAGTTGTAGGTGAGCTTGCCCAGGTACTGCACGCTGCGCTCGTCGGCGAAGCGGCTGGTGCGGCTGCCTTCGATGGGGTTCACCTGGGAGAAGCCGGTGGTGGGGTCCTTGCGGCGCGCGCCCACGGCGGAGCAGCCGTTCTCGGGGTCCACCTCCGAGCACAGCTCGTAGCTGCTGAGCTGGCGGTCCACCTGGATGCGATTGAAGGACGGCGCGACGCCCACGTAGAACCAGAGCTTGTCCTTGAGGAGGGGGCCGCCCAGGTCGAAGCCGAAGTCGCCCAGGTTGTGGGCGCTGCCCTGCGCGGAGATGACGCTGCCTTCGCGCAATATCTCCTTGCCGGACGTCTGGAACGCGCCGGGCGCGTAGTTGGCGAACACGGAGCCGTGGAACTCGTTGGAGCCGGACTTGGTGACGACGTTGAGCACGCCGCCGGTGGAGCGGCCGTACTCCGGCATGTAGCCGCCGGTGATGATGTTGACCTCCTTCACGAACTCCACGGACAGGGGCGTGCCCAGCGTGCCCACGCCGGGGTCGTTCACGGACAGGCCGTCCACGACGTACTGGCTCTCAGGTGAGGAGCTGCCGCTGATGCTCACGCCGTAGCGGTCCTCGGTGGCGCCGGGGGCCAGTTCGGCCAGGCCCTCGAAGGAGCGGGACGCGGAGCCCTTGGTGCCGGGGCGGATGACGGCGATGTTGCGGATGAAGTCCTGGTCCACGGTGACGCCCGCGGCGCTGGAGCCCACGTCCAGGGTGGGCGGAGAGCCGACGACCTCGACGTCGGAGCTCAGGTTGTCCGGAGCCAGCTCCGCGTTGAAGCGGATGGTGCGGTCGATTCTCAGCAGGATGCCGTCGCGGGCATAGGGCTGATAGCCCTGGGCCTCGAAGCGCAGCGTGTACGTGCCCGGCGGAAGCTGGGGGATGCGGTACAGGCCGCTCTTGTCGGAGAGCACGGTGCGCTCGCCCTGCAACTGGGGCGAGGTGGCGGTGACCACGACATCCACCAGCGGCTTCTTGTCGAGCGTGTTCGTCAGGGTCCCGGTGATGACCGAGTTGCCCTGGGCCCAGGCCCCGGCGCCCCACAACACGACCATGAGCCACAGCCCACGGATGAATCGGATTCGTCTGGACACGGCTGCGCCCCTCCCGGCGAAGGCGGCGAACTCTGTCGCAAAACGTGAGAAATCCACCAGCCCAAATCAAAAAGACTTTGCCGCCAGAGCGGAAAACGGCTGGCCCGCTGCGTCAGCGGAGAGTGTCCGCACGGAGGGGAGGAGGAGCCGTGGTCCTGGACGGGGCGGCTTTGTCACTCTGTGGGAGGACGCGGCCTTCTCTTCCCCGCGTCCGCGACCCGGATGAACTCACGACTCGCAGTCTTCGCGGCCCTGCTCTCCTGTGTTGTGGCCTTCCTGGCGTCCGCCCTGGCGGGGATGCGCGGAGCCGGTAGCGCGTTCGTGCTGGCGTTGCTGCCGGTCTTGGTCCTGATGGGACTGATGATCGAGGTCCGACAGCGGGTGACTCACTGGCGGCGCATGGGTTACTTCGCGCTCTACCAGGGCGTCTGGTGGGGTGGTTCGATCGTCGGGGGACTGCTCATGGCCGTCTGGGCGGTGATGCTGACCTTCGCTTACTTCTCCACGCCGGGGGTTTGCAGCAGGGGTGAATGCGCGGTCGTCATCTTCTACGTGCCCGTGGCCTTCGTGGCCGGACTGCCGCTGGGGATGCTGGTGGCGTCAGCGGCGCTGGCGGCGGTCGGGATGGTGAAGGGATTGAAGCCGGTGGCCGTGCAGGGCGTGCTCGCGGGCACGGCGGCCTTCGCGTTCGTGCTCTTCCTGATTCTGGGGCGCTGAACCCGGCTCAAAAGATGTTCCCGGGCTCGGAGGTGAAGAGCGCGTGGAAGAGCGTGGTCTCCGGTGGCTTCATGGCGTTGACGTAGAGGGGGACGGGCGTCTGCGCGACATCAAGGGGGAGCACCGTCGCGCCGTATTCAGCCTCGATGTGTCGGGCGAGCGTGTCCGCGATGTCTTGCAGCTCCATTGGGATGGGGCCGAGGAAGACCTTCGACTCCATGAAGTGTTTCCCCAGGAAGACCCTGCGAACGCAGTGCACGGTGTAGAGGGGGGCCAGGATGCTGAGGTACCCGGCGACCGTCCAGGATGTCTGCGGGCGCATCATGTCCTGCTCCTGATGCGGGTAGACCAGCACGCAGAAGCTGGGGTTCGCCAAGCCCGGCGCGTAGTCCCAGGCATCGCAGCTGGGAAGCGCTTCTCGAAGCGCCTTCACGAAAGACCCCCAGCGGGGCCTCTCCGCATTCTTCTTCTCCCAGAGGGCTTCATAGCGAAGGTCCTCGGGACTGGGCTCCTGACGGAAGGCATAGGCCTGGTCGGCGCCCCAGTAGAGACGAGCAATCGCAAGCAATTCTTCGGCGGAAGGCGTCATGGCTTCCTGGGCCCGGACTTGAAGGGAAAGGTTGCCGGGTGGCACTGCTGCCTGACGCGTGAACCAAGAATGGCCGCGTCGAGCGCGGTCCCGAAGGTGGTCCTGAACTCCTCACACGCAAGCCCGAGGGCCGTCACTGGCGTGGTCGCACTGAACACGGCCTGGGCCGCCAGATTGGCGCAGTTCGCCGAGATGCGTTGGGCCAGTTCCACCGGAATGGGTTCCGAGCCTTTGGCGTGGATGGGGAGTCCAATTCCCAGCGTGCACTTGAAGATTTCTCCCGTGTCCCGTCGCAGCGGAACATGGACACAGGCTTCTCTCCAGCCTCCTGGCCCTGGCTCTGTCTGTTCAATGACCGTGACGAACCGGAAGTGCCGGGGCTGGAGGCTCCCCTCCACCACGGTCCCGGTCCTCATCGCGCAGCCCGTGAGCAACCACGCCAGCCCCAGGTATACCGCCCACTTCGTCGCGTCCATGTCCTTCCCCCCGGAAGGCCGCCGACGTCACTTCGGAATCCTCTCAAGGCTCCATCGTCTCAGGGGGCGGGCTGTCCGCTGAGCGACGCGGCTGAATCGGCATATAAAAGCCCTGATGACTTCACGCCTCGCGCTCTTCGCGGCCCTGTGCCTCGGCTCCCTTCTCTTCGGTCTGTGGATGCTGGCGACGGCATTCCGCGGCGTCGCCGTGCTCCCGGTGACGCTGGGATTGGGCCTGGGCCTGCTGGTCCTCGTCATCGTCACCTTGCGCCGGGCGCCACGCTGGCGGAATGAGGGCGCCTTCACGCTCTCCGGAAGGGCCTGGCGGTGGCTGTCGTTGGCGGGGGCGCTGCTCTCGGGGCTCGGCGCGACGGCCGTCGTCCTCGACAAGAACCATCTGCCGCTGCCGTTCGGCGAGTGCTTGGGCTCGAGCTGCGAGGTGTCGTACTGGCTCTCGCCAATCGTGTTCGTATCCAGCTTCTTCGGAGGATGGCTCGTGTCCGCGGCGCTGTTGGGCGCCTACGGACTGCTGCGAGCCATCTCCTCGGCAGCGGTGTGGGCCGTGTCATTGTCCGTGGGTGCCGGCACGTGCCTGCTCTACCTGATTGTGCACATGGGACCCTAGAAGCCCTTCAGCGCTCCACCGTCGCAGGCAATGGACTGGCCGCTGATATACGCGGCCGGCTCCGACGCCAGGAACGTCACCAGCGCCGCGAACTCCTCCGGCCTGCCCAGCCGCCTCGCGGGGATGTTCGGCGCCACCTTCTCGTCGGACAGGCCCAGGTCCTTCATCCGGTCCGTCGCGTGGTAGCCCGGCAGCGCCGCGTTCACCGTGATTCCATACGGCGCCACTTCATTGCTCAGGGTCTTCACCAGCCCCAGCAATCCCGCGCGCAGGCCGTTGGACACCGTGAGGTTGTTCATCGCCTCGCGCGCCGCCGTGGACGTCACCAGCACGATGCGGCCCCAGCCCTGTGCCTTCATGCCCGGCAGTGCTTCCTGAATCGCATCCACCGTGGCCAGCCACAGGCTCTGGAACCCTGTCTGCCATTGCTCCACCGTGATGGACTCGAAGCCTCCGGACGGCGGGCCTCCCGCGTTCACCACCAGCACGTCCAGGCCGCCCAGCTTCTGCGTGACTTCGCGCACCAACCCACGCGCGGCCCCCGGCTGAGTCAAATCACACGGCACCGCCAGCGCCGCGCCCAGCTCCTTCGCTGCCTTCTGGAGCTTCTCCCCGCCTCGCGAGGACACCGCCACCGTCGCGCGCTCCTTCACCAGCGTGTCCGCGATGGCGCGCCCCAGCCCCGATGACGCGCCCGTCACCAGCGCCCGCCTACCCTTCAAGCCGAAATCCATCCGCGTGCTCCTCCATGAAAGGGGTCAGCCGGCCGCGAATCAGCTTCGCCGCCAGGTCCAGGTCCACGTCCTCCGGCCGCTTCAGCTCCCGCGCCAGCTCCGACACGATGCCGCCCGCGATTGCGCCCACGCCGTACGCCAGCCGGTAGGGCACACGGCTGAAGCTCACCAGCGAGTAGCGGCTGACGAACTCGCCCGGGAACGCGTTGAGCAGCACCTTCTCCACGCCCTTCTCCAACAGGAAGCGTGGATCCGCCGTGCTGTCGCGCATCTCGATGAAGTTCTCCACCGCCATGTCCGCGATGGCGTCCGCGTTCGTCTTGCGCAGCCGCTCGAACGCGTCGAACGCGGCCGCCCAGTCCGTCTGCTGCTCCAGCAGCGAGTCCAGCACCACGCAGTCCTCGAAGCCGCAGTTCATCCCCTGTCCGTAGAAGGGGACCATCGCGTGCGCCGCGTCACCCAGCAGCAGCGTGCTTCCTCCCGCGTGCCACGGCGCGCACTTCACCGTCACCATCTGTCCGGTGGGCCGGGAGAAGAACTCCTCCACCAGCCCGGGAATCAGCGCCTTCGCGTCCGGGAACTGCTCCTGGAAGAACGCCTCCAGCGCGGCGGGCGTGTGGAGCGATGCGAAGCTCACCGGCCCCTCCCACGGCAGGAACAGCGTGCACGTGAAGCTGCCGTCTTCATTCGGCAGCGCGATGAGCATGTACGTGCCGCGCGGCCAGATGTGCAGCGCGTGCTTCTCCATCTGGAAGCGCCCGCCCTCGCCCGGCGGAATCGTCAGCTCCTTGTAGCCATGCCCCAGCGTCTGCGAGTCCGCCTGGGAACCCGCCTGCGATTGCAGCGCCTGCCGCACCGCTGAACCCGAGCCGTCCGTGCCGAACACCACCGCGTCGCGGACCTCCCGCGTCGAGCCCGTGGCCTCATCCAGCACCGTGAGCGCCCCCGCCGCCGGATCCGCCTGCGTCACCCGCTGCCGGAAGCGGATGGACACGCGCCCCGTGGCCTCCGCCTGCGTCATCAGGAACTTGTTCAGCCAGCCGCGTGACAGGGAGTTGATGTGCTGCGAGTCATCCTTCCCATACGGCTGGAAGGCCAGCTCGCCCTTCACCGGGTGGATGACGCGCCCGCGCATGGGGATGGCGTGCTTCAGCGCCTCCTCCTCCAGGCCCACCTGCCGCAAGGCGTGCAGTCCGCGCGTGGAGATGGCCAGGTTGATGGAGCGCCCCGCGTCCAGCGTCTCGCGGCGCATGTCCGCCCGGCGCTCCAGCACCTCCACCGTGTGGCCCCGGCGGGCCAGGTACAGCGAGAGCAGCGAACCCACCAGGCCCGCTCCCACCACCGTCAGCTTCGACTCATTCGAGGGCATGGGCCTCCAGCGCCTTCACGAAGCGGAAGACGTCCAGGTACGTGTTGTAGAGGGGCGCGGGCGCGGCGCGGATGATGTCCGGCTCGCGGAAGTCGCAGATGATGCCGGCCGCGGACAGCCGCTGGAGCAGCCGCTTCGGCTCGCCCTTGAAGCGCAGGGACAGCTGCGCCCCGCGCTGCTTCAAATCTCGCGGCGTGGTGATGGTGACGTACCCCGCGGGCAGCCGGTCCAGCAGGAACTCCAGGTAGCCCGTCAGCTGGTCGCTCTTCGCGCGCAGGGCCGCCATCGTCGCCCTGTCGAACAACTCCAGCGACGAGCGCAGCGCCGCCAGTTGGAAGATGGGCGGGTTGGACAGCTGCCACCCCTCCGCGCCCGGCAGCGGGTCGAACGTGGGGCCCATCTCGAAGCGCGTGGCCTTGTTGTGCCCCCACCAGCCTTCGAAGCGCGGCAGTTCCGGTGAATGCGCGTGGCGCTCGTGCACGAACACGCCGCCCAGGCTGCCCGGTCCGCCGTTGAGGTACTTGTACGAACACCACACCGCGAAGTCGGGCCCGTCGTCGTGCAGCGACAGCTTCAGGTTGCCCGCCCCGTGCGCCAGATCGAAGCCCACCTTGCAGCCCTGCGCGTGCGCCACGCGCGTAATCTCGCGCAGGTCGAACGCCTGCCCGGTGAGGTAGTTCACGCTGCCCAGCATGACCAGCGCGAGCTCCTTCCCGTGCCGCTCGATGGCCTCCAGGATGTCCTCGGAGCGCAGCGTGTCCTCGCCCTCGCGGGGCATCAGCCGGACGATGGCCTCCTTCGGGTCGTAACCGTGGAAGCGCGCCTGAGACGCCACCGCGTATTGGTCCGACGGGAAGGCGCCGCCTTCAATCAGGATCTTGAAGCGCTCACGCGTGGGCCGGTAGAACGACACCATCATCAGGTGCAGGTTCACCGACAGGGTGTTCATCACCACGACTTCCTGCGGCTGCGCTCCCACCACCCGCGCCACCATGTCGGTGAGCTGTTCGTGGTAGGGCAGCCACGGGTGGCGGCCGTGCACGTGGCCCTCCACGCCCAGCCGCTCCCAGTCCTCCATCTCCATCTGCACGTACTTGCGCGCCTTGCGCGGCTGCAGCCCCAGCGAATTGCCCGCCAGGTAGATGGCCGGCGCGCCAGACGCGGCCGGGGGGAAGAGGAACTCGTCGCGCAGGGGCCTCAGCGGATCCGCTGCGTCCAGGCCGTAGGCGAACACATCGGTGTTCTCGTAGACAGGGGCCGTCATGGTGCGAAGTCCTCGTGCGAGCGCCCCAGCCACTCCAGGGCATTTCGGGACAGCAACCGCTCGCGCACGGAAGGCGCCAGGTCCGTCAGCGACTCGATGAGCGTGCCGGGCCGCTCCTCGCCCAGCGGGAAGGGATAGTCACTGCCCAGCGCCACCTTGTCCGCGCCGAACAGCTTCACGATGCCGCGCAGCGTCTCCGCGTCGTGCACCAGCGAGTCCACCCAGAACCTTCCCAGGTAGTCGCGCGGCGCGACCTTGTTGTCCACGGCCACCAGATCCGGGCGAACCTCGAAGCCGTGCTGGATGCGGCCCAGCGTGCCGGGGAACGCGCCGCCGCCGTGCGCGAACGCGAGCCGCAGCTTCGGCAGCCGCTCCATCACCCCGCCGAAGATGAGCGAGCAGATGGCCAGCGACACCTCCGCCGGCATCCCCACCAGCCACGGCAGCCAGTACTTCGCCATCTTCGCCTCACCCATCATGTCCCACGGGTGCACGAAGACGGCCGCGCCCAGGTCGCTCGCCGCCTGGAAGAAGGGGAAGAGGGCCGGGTCGGACAGGTTCAGGTCATTGACGTGGCTGCCAATCTGCACGCCCGCGAACCCCAGCGTGCGCACGCAGCGCTCCAATTCCTTGACCGCCAGGTCGGTGGATTGGAGCGGCACCGTGCCCAGGCCCACGAAGCGCTTGGGCGCCGTCGCCACCGCGCCGGCCAGGTGGTCGTTGAGGAAGCGCGCCACCTCCAGGCCGTCCTGCGGCTTCGCCCAATAGCTGAACAGCACCGGCACCGTGGACAGCACCTGCACCTGGACGCCGTGCGCGTCGCATTCCACGACGCGCTGCTTCGGGTCCCAGCAGTTGCTTTCAATCTCGCGGAAGAACTTCCCGTCGTCCCGCATCATCCGCGCGCGGCAGGGCGCGTGGTGGTCCAGCGCGATGAAGCCGCCGTAGCCGAAGCGCTCGGCGAAGCGGGGCAGCTCCGGGGGGAGGAGGTGCGTGTGGATGTCGACCTTCACTTGGGCGCACCACCCCGCGCCACCTTCGTGCCGCACTTCTTGCACGTGCAGTTCTCGGGGTTGCCGTAGAAGTGCTCGAACACCGGCGGCAGCTGCGTCACCAGGTTGGTGACGTGCAGCGACTCCTCATAGAGCTTCTCGCCGCACTTCGGGCACAGCCACAGGAACGAATCCAGCTCCTGCGGCTGGCGGCGGCGCTCCAGCACCAGGCCGATGGTGCCCGCGGGCCGCTGCGGCGAGTGCGGCACCTTGGGCGGCAGCAGGAAGATTTCCCCCTCGCGGATGGGGACGTCCTGCACCTGGCCGTCGTCGATGACGCGCAGGGTGATGTCGCCCTCCAGTTGGTAGAAGAACTCCTCGCCCTCGTTGACGTGGAAGTCCGTGCGCGAGTTGGGCCCGCCCACCACCGTGACCATGAAGTCCCGGTCCTCCCACACCTGCTGGTTGCCCACGGGCGGCTTGAGCAGGGGGCGGTGCTCGTCGATCCACTTCTTGAAGTTGATGGGGGTCAGTCGGCCCATGTCACTCGTCTCCAATGGTGGCGATGCACTTGAGTTCAATCGCGATGGGCGTGGGCAGCGCGTTGATTTCCAGCGTGGTGCGGCACGGCGGGTTGTCCTTGAAGTACTCCGCCCACAGCCGGTTGTACGTGGGGAAGTCCCGCTTCATGTCCGTGAGGTACACCGTCACGTCCACCAGCCGCTCCCACGACGAGCCCGCGTCCTCCAGGATGTAGCGCACGTTGCGGAACACGGAGTGGCACTGCGTCTCGATGTCGTACGAGACGATGTTCCCCGCCGCGTCCAGCTCCACGCCCGGAATGGCCTTGCTGCCGCGCTCGCGCGGGCCCACGCCGGAGAGGAACAAGAGATTCCCCACACGGCGCGCATGGGGATAGAGCCCCACCGGCTCCGGGGCCTTCTTCGAATCGATCCGCTCGCCAGCGCTCACGTGTGGCTCTCCCCGCTCAAAGCTTGATGCAGACGTTCTTGGGCTCGGTGAAGAAGCGCAGCGCGTCCCAGCCGCCCTCGCGCCCCACGCCGGATTCCTTCACTCCACCAAACGGCGTGCGCAGGTCGCGCAGCATCCAGGTGTTCACCCAGACGATGCCGCTGTGCAGCCGGGACGCGAACCGGTGCGCGCGCGCCAGGTCCTTCGTCCACACGCTGCCCGCCAGCCCGTAGCGCGTGGAGTTGGCCCACGACAGCACCTCCTCCTCGTCGTCGAAGGGCATGATGGTCGCCACCGGACCGAAGATCTCCTCCTGGTTCGTGCGGCACGTGGGGGCGAGGCCCTCCACCAGCGTGGGCTCGATGAACCAGCCGTTCGCGCAGCGGCCGGGCACGTTCGCGCGCTGGCCGCCGGTGAGGATGTTGCCGCCCTCCTGCTTCGCGAGCGTGATGTAGCCCATCACCTTCTCGAAGTGCTCGCGCGACACGAGCGCGCCCTGGTCCGTGCCGTCCACCAGCGGGTCGCCCACCTTGAGGGCCTTCGTGCGCGCGACCAGCGCTTCCTTGAAGCGCGGATACAGCGAGCGCTGCACGAAGATGCGCGGGCCGCACAGGCAGATCTGCCCCTGGTTCGCGAACGACGAGCGCAGCGTGGTGGCCAGCGCGTCGTCGAAGTCGCAGTCCGCGAAGATGACGTTGGGGTTCTTCCCGCCCATCTCCAGGGACAGCTTCTTGAACGCGGGCGCGGCCACGCGAGCAATCTCCGCGCCCGTGCGCGTGCTGCCGGTGAAGGAGATGGCGCTCACCTCCGGGTGGCGCGTGAGGGGCCCACCGACGTGAGGCCCCAGGCCGTGCACCAGGTTGAGCACGCCCGGCGGCAGCCCCGCGTCGCGGCACACCTGTGACAGGAGGAAGGCCGTCATCGGCGTCACCTCCGACGGCTTGGCCACCACGCAGTTGCCCGCCGCCAGCGCGGGGGCAATCTTCCACGTGAGCAGATACAGCGGCAGGTTCCACGGCGAGATGCAGCCCACCACGCCCAGCGGCGAGCGCAGCGTGTAGTTGAGCGCCACGCCGTCCATGGGGTGCGCTTCACTGGAGAACTGCGTCGCCGCGTCCGCGAAGAACTCGAAGTTGAGCACGCTGCGCGGGATGTCCACCGTGCGGGCCACCGCCAGCGGCTTGCCCGTGTCGATGGACTCCGCGCGCGCGAAGGCGTCCAGGCGCTCGTGGATGAGGCCGGCGATGCGGCGCAGGTACCGCGAGCGCTCCATCGCCGGCAGGGCGGCCCACGCGGGGAAGGCCCGGCCTGCGGCCTCCACGGCGGACTGCACGTCCACCTCGCGCGAGTCCGGCACGTGCGCGTAGAGCTGGCCCGTCGCGGGCTCCGGCTTGTCCAGCCACTGGCCGCCCGCCGCGGGCACCAGCTCGCCACCGATGTAGTTGAGGACCTTTTCCACGGGCGCGCCCTCCAAGGAGACGCGGCAATGTATGTCGCGGCCGTCCGCGGCCTCCAGGATTCCGAACAGTCGGCGTCGGATGGCGCTCGCTTGCGCGGCCGTCTGGCTCCCAGCGTCTCCGGGACCCGCTCCACAGGTGAATCCTTGGTGGAATTGCGGGCCGGGCATGGAAAAGATTCGCGCATGACCTCGACTGTGGATGTAGCGGCCCTGGCAGGAATCCTGGACGCGGCGCGGCGCGAGCGGCGAGAGATACCGCCCCTGTCGCACGCGCACCCGACCCTGACCGTGCCGGACGGTTACGCGGTGCAGGCGGAGGGCATCCGGCTGCGCGAGGCCCAGGGTGAGCGGGTGGTGGGCCTGAAGATGGGCTTCACGTCGGAGGCGAAGCGCCAGCAGATGAACCTGGGCTCGCCCATCTTCGGCGTGCTCACGGACCGGATGCGCGTGCAGCCCGGCGGCGTGGTGCGCGTGGGCGCGGGCATCCACCCGCGCATCGAACCGGAGATCGCCTTCCGCACGTCGAAGGAACTCAAGGGCACCGTGACGCGGGATGAAGTGCTGGACGCGTGCGACGCGGTCTTCGCGGCGATGGAGGTGCTGGACTCGCGCTTCGTGGGCTTCAAGTACTTCAGCCTGCCGGACGTGGTGGCGGACAACGCGTCGTCATCGCTGTTCGTGCCGGGCACCCTGGAGCGCGCCCCGCGCGAACTGGACCTGACGAAGCTCCAGATGCGCATGGAGGTGAACGGCAAGGTGGAGGGCGAGGCGCGCTCGGACGCCATCTCTGGCGACCCGGTGGTGTCCCTCATCCAGCTGTGCGCGCTGCTCGCGGAGCGCGGTCAGGTGCTGCCCGCGGGAAGCCTGGTGCTGTCCGGCGCGGCCACCGCCGCCTACCTGATGAAGCCCGGCGACCAGGTGCGGCTGACCGTGGACGGGCTGGGCACGGTGGAAGTGACGGCGGCGCCATAGTCCGGCGACGCCTCAGTACAGCAGGCCGTTCTTCGGCTGGAGCGGCGGCGGCAGCTCGGATTCGCCCAGCATCTGCCGCAGGTTGATCTCGATGGTGCGGCACAGCGCCGTCATGGGCGTGTCGCTGACGCCGTCCTCGAAGGGGTTCTCCACGTCGCGGCCCACCGCGTCCAGGGCGATGAAGAGGAACGCGATGATGGCGGTGATGAGCGGCGTGAGCACGCCCAGGTCCGCGACGACGCCCAGGGGCAGCATGGTGAGGTAGGCGCGCACCATGGCGTGCGGAAGGATGTCGTACTGGCGGGGCAGGGGCGTGTTCTTGATGCGCTCGCACGCGCCCAGGGAGTTGGTGAGCTCCGTGAGCGTCGCGTCCATCGCCACGCGCAGGTAGACCTTCTCCGGGTGCTCGATGTCGCTGTACACGCGGCGCATGCGCGTGCTCATCCACAGCAGGATGGCGGCGGGCACGTTCTGCTCCACGCGCAGCGCCTCCAGCACGGACGGCCGGAAGTACGGGGTGATGTCCGGGAAGGGGTCCTGCCGCCGCAGGTGGCAGCGCAGCGCGTTCACGAAGCCAATCTGCGCGTAGACCAGCTCGCGCGCGTCCTCGGTGATGCCCTCGAACATGCCGGTGATGATGCCCCGGGGGGACTCCACGGCCGGATGGACGAACGTGGCCAGGTTCGCGCGCGGGATGCTGGGACCGCGCAGGTCGCGCGCCTGCCCGAACTGGTCCCGCACCGCGCCGTCACCCACCTTGGACCAGGCGGGCGCCAGCGCGGGCCCCTCCGGCTGCACGGCCACCTGGACCAGGCGCGACGCGGCGGAGGGTGTCTCCGGCGTCCCGTCACTGCGCTGGGCGCGAGGGGCGGGCAGGAAGCTGATCACCTGCCGGGCCAGCGTCCGCGACGCGTTCACCAGCCCGCCCCAGATGGTGCGCGCTTCCCACCAACGCTCGTAGGCGGAGTTGTTGCGGAAGCCGAGCAGCACGCCCAGTGCCGCGGCCAGCAGCGTCACCGGCAACGCAGGCACCGACAGCCACCTGGCGTCCAGCACCTCGTAGCCCAGGGAGATGGCCAGCGCGATGGCGATGTGGACGACGACGGGGCGCCCCGTGTAGCGGAGGATGATCCGCCAGGACAGCATCCGACCGACGATCATCTCCCGGGGCTCCTCTTCGCGGGGCGTGCTGCGTGAGGAGCTGGATGTAGTGATGCCCCCGAGGAGCGGCAATGCGCCGCGTCACCTTCGCGCCCCCCGTCCGGCCGCAAGTCCCCTCCGCACGCCCGGAGAGCGTGCGGAAGCGGACGAAGGACGCGTGCGCCCGTCAGGCCCGCGACTTGGAGAAGACGATGCTCGCGCCCGTCGCCGGCACCGTCACGGTGAAGGTGCGCTCCACGGTGGCCAGGCCGTTGCCGCCGCGCGACGCCAGCTCCAGGAAGAACGCGCCCGTGGCCTTCAGGTGGAAGGACTGCGCCCACGACTGGGACAGCGCCTTGAACGCGCCCTTGAAGACGGCAGGCGAGCGCTGCTCGCTATTGCGCAGGTCCAGCAGGCCCGCGCGCAGGTCGTGCCACTTGGACACGGTGCCGGGGTTCTTCTGGATGACCTCCGCGAGCGTCAGCATGCCGTTGCCCAGCAGCCCTTCGATGTACGCGAAGTGCCCGACCAGCGGATTCTTCTTCAGGGTCGCGCCAGCCATGTTCGCGGCCACGGCGGCGGACCAGTTCTGCTCCAGGTACTCCTTCCACAGGGGCGCGTAGACAGACTCGCGCACGGTGGGCCGGTCGCGGCACGGCACGCCGTACCAGGGCAGGGCCCGGGCCAGCGCGCGAGCGAAGGCGGAGTGTGCGTCCGGATCCGCCGCGTGGGTGATGACGTCGCGCAGCGTCCGGTTGTCCAGCTTCAGCTCCACCCACGTTTCAATCTCCTTGCCGCCGGAAGCGTCGCGGATGCGCTTGAGGACCTCCTCCTCCTCGGCGTCATCCAGCGCGCCCCAGATGATGGCCTCGTCCACGGCCTGGCGCAGGTCGTCGTCCGACAGCTTGCGAGCGTCACGGGCCAGCAGCAGATACAGGCCCAGGTCGAAGTCCGCGACGGTGGGCGACTTGCGGAACTCCGCCATGTCCGCCTTGAAGTCCGCGGTCCAGCGCATGTACGGCGTGAGCAGCGTGCCTTTGTAGCTGCGCACGCCCAGGAACGAGACGCGCTGGGGCGACTCCTTCTCCAGGCTGTTGCGCTGCACCACCTGGGTGAGCTCGTGCACGTCGCTGCCGCCCAGCGCCCACTTGCCCAGCTTCAGGGAGAAGCCCCAGGCCTTGGACTCCTTGTTGACCTCCTTCAGCAGGCACTGCTCCAGCGCCATGCCTTCGGCCTGCATGCGCTGCATCGCGCTGTCCATCCGTCCGGACACCAGCAGCGGGTGCAGCGCGCGGGCCTGGGCGTCGGTGCACACGGTGGACAGGAGCGTGGTCTGCTCGCGTAGGCGCAGGTACTCGTAGCGGAAGCCCGCCTCGAACTTGGACTCGGCCAGCGCCTGGACGCGCCCGCGCACGTCCGTGCGGAGCTTCTCCCACTGCGTTCGCAGCGCCGTGGTGTTGGCCTCCAGCTCACCGAAGCCCAGCCGGTCCAGGATGATGCGCAGGACCTTGGTCTCGTTCGCGGACAGGGTGTGCGCTTCCAGCTTCGTCATCAGGGAGTCGAACTCGGACAGCGGCACCGACAGGAGCCCTTCGAGCACGTGCTCCACCTGGGAGACGACGGCGGCCGGGTCGGTGAGGCTCGCCTCCACGTGCAGGCTGGCCGTCACGCCCGCCTCGCGCGCCACCACCTTCTTCACCTGCACGCGCACCTGGCCGGCCGCGGGGCGGGAGAAGACGACGGCGTAGTCGTCCACCACCTTCACCTTGGCGGACACGGTGGCGCCCGCCTTGGCCTCGAAGGCCATCAGGGTGCTGGCGGACAAGAGCTTCGTCAGCGTCTGGAGGTTGGACGTGTAGACGTCCGTCCAGTCCAGCGTCGCGGTGACGGACAGCTCGCCGCGCGCCTGGAACGCGATGGCGTCACCCACGCCCAGCTTGTCCAGCGACGACGTGAGCAGGGGCAGCCGCAGCTCCGGCGCGTTCTTCTTCAGCGCGGCGCGAGCGTTCGTGTCCTGCGTGTGCCGGTGGTAGTCCGCGAGCAGCACGCGCACGTCGCCGTTGGCCGCGAGCGCCACGTAGGGCAGCGGGAATCCGACGTCCGCCTTCACGCGCGCCTCCACGCCGTACTTGAGCCACGCCTGGTCACCGCCATAGACGAGCGCCGGTGCCAGCTGCGTCGTCGCGTCGCCGGGGGCCTCGCCCACCACGCCCGCCGCGTCCACGTCCGCCGGGGCGTCATAGCCTTCCACGAAGCCGCGCGCGGACACGTCGAACGCGAACGTCAGGGAGCCCAGCTTCTCTCCCGCGGGCAGCGCATAGCTGGCGGTCGGCAATTCCACGCGGATGTCCGAGCCCTTGAGCGGCGCATCCGGTAGCACCTTCGACACTTCGTCCAGCAGCGCGAGCTTCCACGACATGACGGCTCCCTCCCCGACGTCCACGGAAAGGCCGCATCCTACATCGTCGGTCCCACGTGGGAGGCCGGACGTGAAGCGGGCGCGAGCGGACCCACCAGGGAGTCGCCGTCACCGGCTCAAGGCACGTCGTGGACCCGCTGGAGCGCGGGCGTGCCGTCCGCCTTCACGACCAGCGGGTCGGGCATCAGCCCCGGGATGCAGGAGCGGATGCTGACCTGGGTTTCATCCACGGGCTCCAGCACCAGCGACGTCGTCCGCGTGGGGAGCGCGCGCGGCCACTGGCCCTTCTCCGCGCGGGCCACGTCCACCTCCGCCAGGGCGATGAGGGCCTCGGAGCGCAGCGTGCGCAGCTCCAGCGCTTCCATGTCCTCGGGAGACAGGCGCACCGACGGAGCCTCCTCCTGGCGGAAGTACTCCCCGGCCTTCCGGGTCTCCAGGGCCGCCAGCGAACGGCGGCGCTCCTCTGCCGGTTGATCCGCCACGGCGAGGAGGCGGTCCGCGTCCTCCACCCACTGACGCCACTGGAGCCGGCGCGACAAGGCCCCGGGCTGCTCGGGGGCGTCGAACCACGTGGGCGGCAGCTCGGCGCGGGTGTCGTCGGAGAGCAGGTCGCGGAAGGCGTGGAGCTGCGCGGCGACGGCCTCCTCGTGCAGCATCAGGGACACCGGCGGGAAGCCCTCATGCAGCCGGGTGAGCTGCGAGATGGCCTGACGCTTGCGGGACAGGGAGGCCGCGTCGATTGCGTCCGCGCAGGCCCGCCACGTGCGCGCATAGCCGGCCGCGGACAGCCGCTGTCCCACGAGCCCGCCGCCCAGGGCCAGCTCCCGGCTCAGCGCGAGCGCGTCCAGGCACGTGTCCACCGCGGGATCCGCCTCACCCCGCGACACGAGCCGCCGCGTCTCCAGCGCCGCGTCCTCCACCACGTGCCAAAGCGCGTGGATCAGCGCGTCCCGCCGCGACACCTCCGGACCGGACAGGGGACGCAGGTCCTCCGGAAGGCCGCCGGACTCCGCGTGGGTGGCGGCGAGCACCCGCCGCATCAAAGGCAGGCCCTGCTCCAGGGCTTCACGGCGGGAGGCGGGAAGGTCCGTCACCGGAGCGCGTCCTTCCGTCACGGCCTCCAGGGTCGCGGCCTCCGCCGAGGTGGGGGCCGGGGTCGCGCGGGCCTGCTGGAGCAGCGCGGGCAGGAGCGGAACCATCGCGTCCCCGAAGGTGCCGGGCCGCGTGGCGGTGACGTGCGCCGGACGCGGGTGCTCCGCGTGCGTCAGCGTGTTCACCTCGCGCAGGAGCCGCTCCTCCAGCGCGTCGGTGCGCAGGTGCTGGTGCGCCAGCGCCCCGAGGCTCACGAGGACGGACAGGGACACGCCTCCCATGAGGGCGGGGAGGGGGCGCTTCAAGGCCATCGGGACGGAACTCCAGGAGGGGGACCTGGAATGTCGCACGAAACGCCAGGCCCCCAACAGCCACCCACCGAGGGCGACGTTGCCTGGCGAGCAGGAGCCTCACCTCCAGGTCATGGAGCCTGTCAGGTCCTCTACCGGGCAGGCGTGCGCAACCGGCGCAGCAGGAGCTCCGCCAGGTCGCGGGCCTGCGAACGGATTTCAGGTACGGCTGTGGTTTCCCACAGGTCCCCCCGCCGCGTCGGGCCCAGCGTGAAGAGGTGGGCGGAGGGCTGTCCACGTGCGTCCAGCACCTCGCCGTCGGGCGCCGTCGCCAGCCCCATGCCCAGCGAGTCCGCGCGAGCCTGTCCCGCCTCCAGCAGGCCGCGCAGGACGGGCTGGCCGCGCGAGGCCGGGTTCGACTCGGGGCCGGTGCAGTTGATGACGTGCTGCACGCGCAGCACCTGGGGCTCGCGCTCGCCCCGGGGACGCAGGTCGACCGCCACCGCGTCCGGCTCCAACTCGAAGCGGAGCACTCGGCCCGAGTGGAGCGTCAGCCGCCCCTCGCGCCGCCACGCGTCCATCACGTCGTGGATCTCCGGCGCCATGCGGTGGCGGTGCACCTCCCAGTACGCCCGCAGGTGGCGCAGGAACCGCCGCCGCTCCTGCTCCGACAGTCGCTGCCACAACGGCGTCGTCACCGGCCGCAGCGAGTCCACCGCCGCGCGCCAGTCCGCGCCCGCCGCCGCCTGCGCGTCGACCTCCTGGCGCATCGTGCGCAGCACGTCGCGGATGCGCAGCGTGCTGAACGGCACCACGCCCTCCGCGGAAGGGGACGCGGCCTGCGTGGCGGTCTCCGCGTCGCGACAGCGGTCCATCTCCCGGCGCACCGAGCGCAACAGCTCACGGATGCGCAGGGGCTCCGCCGCCGCGGGCGTCTTCGCGCCATGCGCGCGGTGCGGGTGCGGCAGCAGGCCATGGCGCGACAGCGCGTGCACCGGGCCCTGGTGACCGCGCTCGCCCAGCGACAGCACCGTGTCCACCATGGTGAGCGCCGTGCCAATGAGCAGCACCGACTCACCGGAGCCGATGCCCTCCAGCGCGCCGGGCACCCACGGCGAGCGGTGGTAGCGCGCGCTCGCGTACAGCCCTCCGTCCGGCACGCGCAGGTCCGCGGGCATCGCGTTGCCCAGCGCCAGCACGGCGCCCTTCGCCTCCAGGCTCTGGCCGCTCGCGAGCGTCACCTTCACGCCGTCCGCCGTGTCCTCCACCGCGGTCACCTCGTCGCGCGGCGTCTCCAGCTGGACGCCCGGCGCGGCCTTCGCGGCGGTGTCCTTCAGCACGAACTCCAGATACTGGCCGTAGCGGCGGCGCTCGGCGAACGCGGATGGCGGCGTGTCCGGGGCCTCCACGCGAAGCCAGCGAAGGAAGTGCTCCGGGTCGTCGACCCAGGCGCTCATGCGGCCGGCCGGGACGTTGAGCAGGTGACGCGCGCTGGTGGTGGAGTACGCGACCCCCCGGCCCAGGCGCTCCCCCCGCTCCACGAGGGCCACGCGCAGGGGCGAACGGGCGCCCCGCAAGAGACAGGCCGCGAGCAGCGTTCCGCTGGCGCCCGCGCCGATGATGATCACGTCCTGCCGGGAGTTCACCGCGCGATTGTAGGTCCGGCCCCCCCGGATGCCATCCCTCCCGAGCGTCGCCACCCGCTCGGATTGTCCGTAGGCCCACGGCCCCTGGCCTTCCAGGCCCACCCTGTGACGGCGGGGCCCGGCGGACCTCAAACCGCCTGGTGCGCCTCGGGCCGCGCGGGGAGGGACGG
>NZ_RAWR01000150.1:0-27415 GCF_003986945.1 Corallococcus sp. AB018
CGCCTGGGCCATCCCCCCGGGAACGGCGCTGTTTCCTGGTCGCCCGCCCTACGGCGCGACGGGCGGGAGCGGCTCCGGCAGAGCTGGACCCGCCAGGTCGGCCCGGGCCACGCGGCCCACCCGCTCCGCGTTGACGCGGGCCTGCACGTAGCGGGGCGACAGCCGGGTGGCGGCGGCGTAGGCGGCGCGGGCCTCCTCCAGCCGGCCCAGGCGCTCGCAGGCGACGCCCAGGTTGTTCTGCACGTAGGCCACGTGCGGCAGGAGGCTGGCGGCCTGGGTGAGGACCTCCACTGCGCGAGCGTTGTCGTTGGCGCGCAGGTAGGCGAAGCCCAGGTTGTTGAGCGCGTGGCCGTGCTCGGGATCCAGGTGCACCGCCTGCTGGAAGCGCAGGATGGCGGAGGTGAGCTCATGGGCGCCCAGGTGCGCGCGGCCGAGCACCTGGTACACCTCCGCGTCCTCCGGGTCGCGCAGGAGCGCCTCTTCGCCCACGCGGACGGCGTCCGGGAAACGGCCCTCCGACACCAGCAGCCGCGCCTGCCGCACCAGCGCCCCCGCGTCATGAGGCTCCGCCTGACCCAGCCGGGCGTACGCGTCGATGGCGAGCGTCGTGTCCCCGGCCACCCGGGCCGTGCGCGCCAGCTGCGCCAGGGCGTCCGTGGCGCCCGGGTCGTCGTGCAGCGCGCGGCGCAGCTCCGTCACGGCGCCGGACAGGTCCCCCAGGTCGCGCAGGCCCAGGGCGCGGGCTACGTGGTCCACCCGGCGGGCGTGCGTGTGCGGCAGCGCCAGGGCGTCACCGGGGACGGCGGCGTCGGTGGAGGGCTCCACGGGGGCGGCCTCGTCCACGAGGCGCGGGGCGGCCATCGAGAGCTCGTGGCCCGGGGCCTCCAGGGGAAGGGTGGGAGCCGCGACAGGGGCCTGTCCAGCGCGGGCCTCCATGGCGTGGGAGAGCCAGGGCTTGAGCAGGCGGGGCAGGGGGACGTCCTCCCAGGCGGCGAGCCCCAGGGCGGCGAGCGCGGCGGGGATGAGGGCCTTGCGAAGCGCGGGCGGCACGGTGAAGCGCCGGGAGGAGGCGGTGCGACGGGGCCGGGTGCGCGTCTTCGGGTTCATGGCAATCCCCTATTGCGACCGGTGTGCCAACGGAGTTCCCCTCGGGAGGCCGGCGGGTGTGTCCCTGGGGCCACAGGCGCGAGGGGAAAAGCGTGGCAGGGGCGTGGGCCGCGTGCGACGGTCCGCGCCGCATGCGAATCGCGACCTGGAACGTGAACTCGGTGAGGGCTCGGCAGCAGCGGTTGGTCAACTGGCTGAAGAGCGCCCAACCAGACGTGCTGTGCCTGCAGGAGCTCAAGTGCACCGACGCGGACTTCCCCTTCGACGTGGTGAAGGAGGCGGGCTACTTCGCCGCGGTGCACGGGCAGAAGACGTACAACGGCGTGGCCATCCTGGCGAAGACGGAGCCCACGGACGTCATCCGGGGCCTGTCGGACGGGGTGGATGACACGCACGCGCGCTTCATCAGCGCGACGGTGAACGGCATCCGCGTGGTGAGCGCGTACGCGCCCAACGGGCAGCAGGTGGACTCGCCCGCGTACGTCTACAAGCTGGAGTGGTACCGGCGGCTGCGGAACTACCTGGACACGCGCCACAAGCCGGACGACCTGGTGGTGATGGGCGGGGACTGGAACATCGCGCCGGACCCCATCGACGTGTACGACGTGGCGCAGTGGGAAGGGCAGACGCTCTTCACGTTGCGCGAGCGGGACGCGCTCCAGCAGGTGTGTGCCTTTGGCCTGACGGACGCGTTCCGCAAGCTCTACCCGGACGTGCAGAAGTTCTCCTGGTGGGACTACCGGATGCTGATGTTCCCCAAGAACAAGGGCGTGCGAATCGACCACCTGTTCCTCACGGCGCCGCTGGTGCCCCGGCTCACGGCGTGTGACGTGGACCGCGAGGAGCGCAAGGGGCAGCAGCCGTCGGACCACGCGCCGGTGTGGCTGGAGTTGAAGGACTGAGTAGAGTCGGAGGCATGTCCGTCCTCCGACTTGAATGCACGAAGTGCGACCAGACGTTCGCGCCGGGCAAGGTGTGGAACCTGTGCACGGCGTGTCAGGCGCCGCTGTTCGCGCGCTACGACCTGGAGCGCGCGGCGAAGACGTTGCGCAAGGAAGCGCTGCCCGGACGTGAGCGCTCCATGTGGCGCTACCACGAGGTGCTGCCGGTGGATGACCCGGCGCAGCGCCTGACGTTGGGGGAGGGCTTCACGCCGCTGCTCCCCACGCCCCGGTTGGGCTCACGGCTGGGGTTGAAGCACGTCCTGGTGAAGGACGAGAGCGGCAACCCGACGGGCTCCTTCAAGGCGCGGGGCCTGTCCGCCGCGGTGTCCATGGCGAAGGCGCTGGGCGCGAAGGCGGTGTGTCTGCCCTCCGCGGGGAACGCGGGCAGCGCGCTGGCTGCGTACGCGGCGCGCGGCGGGCTGGAGGCGCACGTCTTCGTGCCGAAGGACATCGCGTCGCTGTTCCTGATGGAGACGCGGGCCTACGGCGCGCACGTGGAGACGGTGGACGGACTCATCTCCGACGCGGGCCGGGTGTGCGCGGGGCTGGCGAAGGAGCATGGCTGGTACGAGTGCGCCACGCTGAAGGAGCCCTACCGGGTCGAGGGCAAGAAGACGATGGGCTACGAGCTGGCGGAGCAGCTCGGGTGGACGCTGCCGGACGTCATCCTCTATCCGACGGGTGGAGGCACGGGGCTCATCGGGATGTGGAAGGCCTTCGAGGAGATGGAGGCGATGGGGCTGATTGATTCGAAGCGGCCCCGGATGGTGGCGGTGCAGGCGGAAGGTTGCGCGCCCATCGTGAAGGCGCACGCGGAAGGCAAGCCGGACGCGCCCATGTGGCAGGGCGCGACGACGCACGCGCACGGCCTGCGGGTGCCCAAGGCGCTGGGGGACTTTCTCATCCTGCGCGCGGTGAAGGACAGCCACGGCACGGCGGTGTCGGTGACGGAGGAGGAGATCGTCCAGGGCACGAAGGACGCCGCCGCGGCGGAAGGGCTGTTCATGGCGCCGGAGGGTGGCGCGTGCGTGGCGGCGCTCAAGAAGCTTCAGGCCGCCGGGGACGTGAAGCCGGAGGAGACGGTGGTCGTGTTCAACACGGGCACGGGCTTCAAGTACGTGGAGAACATGGCGCCGCTGTGGTGAGCCGCATGATGACGAGGCTCTTCGCGGTGGGTTTGTGCGTGTTGCTGACAGGTTGCGCGTCCGCGCCCTTGCCGGCGCTGGAGGACTGGGGCGCGGCGGAGGATGACGCCTGCGAGGGGCACGACCGGTGTGTGGCGCTGGTCTGTGCTGACGACCTCTGCGGGCTGTATCACTGTGAAGACACCGGTGTGTTGCTGGCACGGGGAGGCATCCGGCCTCCCGTGTCGTCAGCGGCACCTGGTTCAGGTCCCCGGCGCAATTGGGGCAGTGCCCAGCCGCTTCCAGGGGACCGCGAAGCCATCTTCGTCATCCGTTGGTACAACCATCCCGCGCCTCCTCCGCCACCGGATGGCAGGAGGCCTTCCGGCTCGGGATGGGTCAAGCATCATCTCTACCCTCAAGAGGAACGCCTCGCGGAGTTCTTCTGGCGGAGGGGAAGAATCAACGTGCATGACTTCACGATGGTCATTCCCCGTGCGGAGCACGTACGAATCCATGGGCCGGGAGGGCGGGGTGGTCCCTGGAATCAGACGTGGCGTGACTTCGCTCGTAAGAACACGAATGCGACTCCGAAGGAGATCCAGGACCAACTGGCTCGGATGATCGTTGACTTCAACATCATGGGACCCATTGTTTCCTACTATTAGCTTCGCTAGTCGCCGGAGGATCCGTGAGGTTCTTTGAAGTGAATGCTGCGAAAGGGGCGCGCTTCACCGGATTCATCGATGGCGCGCACCGATGGGGATTGCCGGGAGGGTTGTGTCCTGTGTGTGGGTCCAGCCCTGGTGGACTGGGAGAGGCATATCCCTCCGTGGATCTCTCGGGCTGGGCCCATAGGGGAGAGCTCGCGGAAGCACGGCAGGTTCCGCTCGAGGAGTACGAGCGACTGCGTGATCTCGTCCGGCTTCAGGTGCCCTTCGAGGCGCCATTGCTGCCAGGGGCCGAGTTCGGGCCTCTCATCGGCAAGGCCTCCGGCAAGTGGAGTGCGCTCGATCTGTATGACCCTTGGACCCTGGTGATGCGGAGCGAGATCGTGGACCTGCTGCGTGAGGCAGGCATCGCCCTTCGCGCGAGCAAGATGGACCTGCGCTTTCGGAGCAAGGTCGAGGTGGAGCTGCGGGAGGTCGAGATCCATTGCCGAGGCCGACTGCACGACAGCTGCTTCCCGGGCGGGCGGGAACGCCCCTGCGAACGGTGCGGGCGGCAAGGAGGCAGTTATCCCGACGCCCCCATTCTCGATGGGCGCACTCTGACCGGCGACCTGGACCTGTTCCGCCTCAGCGACTACACGACCATCATCATCGCCACGGAGCGCTTCGTGGACGCCGTGAATCGCTTCGGATTCGAAGGCGTCGTGTTCAAGGAGCTCCCCGTCCTCTGATTTACGGAGCCACGTCCAGTCGCGTCCAATCCGCGGCGACCTGGAGCTCCAGCACGCCGTCCTCGAAACGGTGTGCCTGCGCTCCCGTCACCTTTCGCACGGACGTCAATCCATACACCCGGATCGTCTCCTCCGTCCGTGCCCGCGCGAGCGTTCCCGCCTCGCTCCGCTCCAATCGCAGCATTCCATCCGTCACACCGCCGCGCAGCGCCGTGAGCCGTGACGCACCGTAGCCGTCTCCCGCGTCCTCGTAGAGCCGGCCGTGGATCTCCGGCGCCGCGTGCACGTGCCACTCCAGGTGCTTCCAGTTCGCGTCCGTGGTGTGCATCGCGGGCCGTGTCAGCGCCACCGCGCCTCCCGCGCGCAGCCACACCGGCACCGTGTCCAGTGGCCCGTTCGCGATGACGTGCTGCCCTCCCTCGCGCACCTCCCCTGTCCACTCCAGTCCTGGCCACTCCAACCATGCACCCGCTGGCAGGTACGCCAGTCGCTTCGTCTGCCCGGGCCGCACCACCGGCGCCACCAGCAGGTCCCTTCCGAACAGGAACTGATCGAACGCGCCCGCAGCCTCCGCGTCCCCGGGCGCCTCCATCAACAGCGGCCTCAGCGGCGCGATCCCCGTCTCCGACGCTTCGTGCATCAGCGTGTACAGCGTGGGCAGGAGCCGGTACCGCCGCTCCAGCGCCGCTCGCGCCAGCGTCAGGTAGGGCTCTCCGAACCGCCACGGCTCCTGCGGCGACGTTCCCTTGCCCGCGTGGTTGCGCATCAGCGGGTAGAACGTGCCCGTCTGCATCCAGCGCACCAGCAGCTCGCCGTTCGCCCGGCCGATGAAGCCCGGGATGTCCACCCCCGTGAGCGCCACCGCCGCCAGGCCCAATCCCATCAACATGGGCAGCGACGTCTCCAGCTGCGTCCAGTGGCTGGAGTTGTCCCCCGTCCACACCGCCGAGTAGCGCTGGATGCCAGCGAAGCCCGCCCGCGTCAGCAGGAACGGCCGGGCCTCTGGACGCAGCTCGCGCAAGCCCTCGAACGCGCCCTTCGCCATGCCCAGCGCGTAGACGTTGTGCACCTCCAGGTGCCGCTTCTCCCCGTGACGCGCGTCGTACGGCAGCGTCTTGCCCTCCACCTGGCCAATGCCTTCCGCGCGCTCGCTCGTCAGCGTGAGGATGCCCACGTCCGGCTGCACCCCGAAACACGACGGCTCGTTCATGTCGTTCCAGAACCCCGCCACGCCCATCGCCACGAAGCCGCGATGCAAGCCTCCCCACCAGCGCTGCACCTCCGGCCGCGTCAGGTCCGGGAACACCGCGGGCTTGGGCCACACCTCGCCCACCAGCACTCCGCCCCGGTCGTAGCGCACCAGGTAGTCGCGCGCCTTCGCGTCCTCGTACACGTTCCAGCCCGGCTCCAGCTTCAAGGCCGGGTCGATGATGGGCACCAGCCGCACGCCCTGCGCCGCCGCCTCGCGCACCAGGCCGGCCGGGTCCGGATATCGCGCGCTGTCCCAGGTCCAGACCTTGTACCCATCCATGTAATCGATATCGAGATACACGCAGTCCAGCGGCAGGTTCCGCTGCCGGTAGCCCTGGATGACGCCCCGGATGTCTTGCGCGTTCTCGTAGCCCCAGCGGCTCTGCTGCGCGCCCAGGCTCCACAGCGGGGGCAGGGGAGGCCGCCCCGTCAGCGCCGCGTACCTTCGCACCACGTCCGCGGGCATGGGTCCCGCGAAGAGGTAGCAGTCCAGCTCCGGCCCCCACGACTCCCACGCCACCCGCGACGCGTCCGCCAGCGCCACGTCCACCTCCGAGCGCCAGGACTCGTCCAGGAAGAACCCCCACGCCACGCCGTCGCGCAGGCCCACGAAGAACGGGATGGACTGGTAGAGCGGATCCGTGTCCGGGTGGTGCGGCACCACGTCCGTGTTCCAGAACGTGAAGTGCATGCCGCGCTTGTCCAGCGGCCCCACCTTCTCGCCGAACCCCAGGTAGCGCTCCCCCTCCGGCGCCCGCAGCTTCAGCCGCGCGCGGTGCCGGCTCATCGGATACGCGGCCTGCACCTCCCCGGACACATCCACGCAACGCGCCAGCTCCCGCCCCTTCGCGTCCTGGAAGCGCCACGTCCCCGACTCCGTATCCACCTCCAGGGACACGCCCTCCGCCGTCACCCGCGTGCGCTCGCCGTCGCGCTCGACCTTCAGGGGGTGGCCCCCTTCGGCGATGACGGACCAGGACCGCTTGCCGGGCAGTTCGGGATGGAGGAAGCCGATCTCCGACGACACCGGCGCGTGCCTCAACCGCAGCACTCCGGGCAGCGGACACGACACCTCCAGGACGGCATGCCGGCCGGACAGGCGCAGCCGGTGGGGTTCGACGTGGGCGTCAGTGACGTGCATGCCTCGCAATCTAGGGAGCGCGCGCGGCCCGCACCCGCCTTTCCTCCCGGGCTCGTGCGATGCTGTGCACTGCCATGACGCCGCCACCTGATCCGCTGCCGTTCCCGGACAGCCTCTGCCACCGCTGCGCCGCGCCGCCCCGCTACGTCCAGACCCGGACCTCCACCTTCATCATGTGTCCGCTCCTGCCCCAGAAGTACGCGCCCCAGCCCGTGCGCGCGTGCTCTCTCTTCCGTCCCACCGAACCCGGCGCCACACCCGCCTGACTCTGGTGGCGAGCAGGCAGCGGGGCGAAAAGGCCATTCCCCGCGCGGCATCCGTACCTTTGTCACAAGCAAAGGAGCCTTCATGGCCAGCCGTCGGAAGACCCACGCCGCCCCCCGGCGCAAGCACGCCGCCGCCACGCCCGCGAAACGCGCCGCGCGCAAGAGCCATGCGTCCGCCAGCGCCAGCGGCCGGTATACGAACCCCGCGCTGCGCGAGCGCCTCAAGAAACGCATCATGAAGAGCGACAAGGGCGGCCGCGCCGGCCAATGGAGCGCGCGCAAGGCCCAGCTCCTCGCCGCTGAATACAAGAAGGCCGGCGGCGGCTACCGGGGGGCTCGCGGCACCTCGCAGCGCCACCTGTCGTCCTGGACGAAGGAGAAGTGGGGCACCCAGGACGGCGGCACCCGCGCCCGCCACGGCCGCACCACCGCGCGCTACCTGCCCAAGGAGGCCTGGGCCCACCTGAGCCCGGCCCAGAAGAAGGCCACCGAGCGACGCAAGCGCACCGGCTCCCGGGCGGGCCGCCAGTTCGTCGCCAACACGCCCGCCGCACGCCGGGCGAGGAAGCAGGCCACGAAGCGCTAGCCCACGTCCCGGGGCCCTCCGTTCATTCCGGAGGCGTGCGACAGGTCCCGCCAGGCCGGCTCGCGCTCGTGGCATAGAGTGCGGACCTCCTGGAGGCGGGAAGCCCACACGCTCCGGGAGACGGAGAGGACGTCATGGACTGCGACTGGCTCATCATCGGCTCGGGGTTTGGCGGCAGCGTCAGCGCGTTGCGGCTCGTCGAGAAGGGCTATCGCGTGGTGATGCTGGAGAAGGGCCGGCGCCTCCAGGGCCAGGACTTCCCCAAGTCCAACTGGAACCTGAAGCGCTGGCTGTGGATGCCGCGGCTCGGGTGGCGCGGCCTCTTCAAGATGACCTTCTTCCGCCACGTCACCGTGCTGTCCGGCGTCGGCGTGGGCGGCGGCTCGCTCGTCTACGCCAACACGCTGCCCATCCCGCGGGACGACTTCTTCGACGCCGCCTCCTGGGGCCACCTGGCGCCGTGGAAGGAGGAACTCGCGCCGCACTACGTGACCGCGCGCCGCATGCTGGGCGCCACCGTCAATCCGCTCAACACCTTCCCCGACCAGGTCCTGCGTGAAGTGGGAGAGGACCTGAGCCGCCCCGACTTCCAGTCCACCACCGTGGCCGTCTACTTCGGCGAGCCCGGCGTCACCGTGAAGGACCCGTACTTCGGCGGCGAGGGCCCGGACCGCACCGGCTGCAACGCGTGCGGCGGCTGCATGCTGGGCTGCCGCAACAACGCCAAGAACACGCTCGACAAGAACTACCTCTACTTCGCGGAGAAGAAGGGCCTCACCCTCCACGCGGACACGGAGGTGACGTGGGTGCGCCCCCTGCCCGATGGCGATGGTTACGAGGTGACGGCGAAGCAGGGCACCGGCTTCTTCAAGAAGACGCGCCGCTTCACCGCGAAGCACGTCATCTTCGCGGGCGGCGTGCTGGGCACCATGGACCTGTTGCTCAAGCTCAAGGCCGCGCCAGACGGCCTGCCCCAACTCTCCGAGCGCGTGGGCGACGGCGTGCGCACCAACTCCGAGGCGCTCATCGGCGTCATCAGCGGCAAGAAGCAGAAGGACCGCGACCTGTCCCGGGGCATCGCCATCGGGTCCATCCTCCACACCGACGAGCACTCGCACCTGGAGCCCGTGCGCTACCCCGCGGGCTCCGGCTTCTTCCGCCTGCTCATGGCCCCCCACGTCCCCGGCGCCACCGCGTGGTCTCGCGTGGCCCGGCTGGTCGGGCTGCTCGCGCGCCGGCCCGTGCGCTTCCTCCAGGCCTTCTTCGTCCCGGACTTCGCGCGCCGCACGATGATCCTCTTGTACATGCGCACCATGGAGGGCCACCTGCGCATGCGCCGCGGCCGTGCGCTCACCACCGGCTTCCGCTCCGGCCTCACCACCGGCCTGCAGGAAGGCCCCGCGCCCACCGCGAACATGCCGGAGGCCTTCGACCTGGCGAAGCGCGTGTCCGACAAGCTGGATGGCTACCCCATGACCATGGTCAGCGAAACGCTCATGGGCATCCCGACCACCGCGCACATCCTGGGCGGCGCGTGCATGGGGGACTCGCCAACGACAGGCGCCATCGACGCACGCCACCGCTTGTATGGCTATGAAGGGCTGTACGTGGTGGATGGCGCGGCCATCTCCGCCAACCCAGGCGTGAATCCCTCACTCACCATCGCCGCGCTCGCCGAGCGCGCCATGACCTTCATCCCCGCCGCCCGGGAGCTGCCCCGGGGCGACACGGACGCCACGCTCGAAACACCCTCGCGCGCCCACGCCGCCATCTCCTGACACCGCCCGCGGGGCGTGTACGCGGATGCCCCCTGTGCCCCCTTGGGACCTGGGGGCGGGCACCATTGGTCAGACGTGAGCGCGGGCCTTGTACTCCGGTCCTGATTTCGGCGTGTCCGGTGGACGCGGGAATGCCCCGCTTGTCATTGTTGGCTGCGAATGCACGGGCTGGCGCCACCCCGGCGCTGTCCCTCTCCGTCGGTATTGGAGCCGACAGTGTTCAGGCACCGGCACTTCACGTGCCCCCAGGCAGCATGGCTGGCCTGGAGAGTCCCGTGTAGTTCATGTTTTACATGATTATCCGTTTTCGCCATCAGCCCGGTCAGGTGAAGAGATGACTTCGTCCATGTCAGCCTTTTCCATTCATGTTCCGGTGAATGTCTCTCCAGGCCTGGAGGACCGGGCCGCGGCGCTGCTGGCGTTGCAGTTGCGCGAGTCGCGCAAGCGGGTGGATGGCCTGTTCACCTGGCTGATGTTGGGGCAGTGGGCGGCGGCGGTGCTGGTGGCGGTGTTCGTGTCTCCCTATGGGTGGGAGGGCAAGGTGCGCGCGCTGCACCTGCACGTGCAGACGGCGGTGCTGCTGGGCGCGGCGCTGAGCGTGTTCCCGGTGATGCTCACGCGGCTGCACGCGGGGGAGACGGCGACGCGCCACGTGGTGGCCATCAGTCAGATGCTCTGGTCCGCGCTGCTCATCCACCTGACGGGGGGCCGCATCGAGACGCACTTCCACATCTTCGGCTCGCTGGCGGTGTTGTCATTCTACCGCGACCCGAAGGTGCTGCTCACCGCCAGCCTGGCCATCGTCGTGGACCACTGCATGCGGGGCGCGCTGTGGCCGGAGTCCGTCTACGGACAGCCGCACCCGGAGGGGTGGCGCTTCCTGGAGCATGCGTTCTGGGTGGCCGCCATCGACGTGGTGCTGGTTGTCGCCTGCCGGGACGCGCTGCGCGAGCTGGGAGAGCGGGCCGGGCGTCAGGCCCTGGCGGAGGTCACCCTCGAGGAGGAGCTGGCGCTGCGCGTGGGGCAGCTGGACGCCGCCGTGCGCGAGGTGCACGCCGTCCGCGGCCACGTGGAGCAGATGGAGCGGCTGGCGTCGCTGGGGCAGCTCACCGCCAGCGTCAGCCACGAGCTGCGCAACCCGCTGGCGGCCGCGCGCACCGCGCATGCGTTCGTCCAGCGCCGGCTGCGCAGGGTGGAGACCTCCCCCACGGATCCGCGCATCGCGCGCTTCCTGGACATCATCGACCGGGAGCTGCAGGCGTGCTCGGTCATCATCTCCGACCTGCTGGACTACGCGAAGGGCCGGCCTCCGCGCCGCACGCCCTGTCCGCTCAAGCCATTGGTGGAAGAGGCCATCAGCGTGGTGCCGCGCCGCGAGGGCGTGCGCGTGCACATCCAGGTCCCGGATGGGCTGCCGGTGCCGTGCCTGGACCGCGAACAGTTCCGCCAGGTGCTGGTCAACCTCATCCAGAACGCGGTGGAGTCCATTCCGGCGGAGCGCTCCGGGACGGTCTGCGTGCACGCCGATGCATTGGGGGATGGCGGCTGGAGCCTGCGCGTGACGGACGACGGGCCGGGCATCCCCGCGTCGCTCCTGGAGCGCATCTTCGAGCCCATGTTCACCACCAAGCTGCGCGGCACCGGGCTGGGGCTCGCCATCGTGAAGCGGCTGGTGCAGGGACATGGCGCGCGCATCCAGGCGGAGAGCGACTTCGGCCATGGCTCGCGCTTCACCGTCCTCCTCCCTGAAGCGTCTCTTCCCTGAGGCGTGCGCGCCGGCTGCCGCGGCGCATCCCTGAAGAGAGCAGTGGCACGTAGGCGATTCGCACGTGGGGCGTGGGCTCACGCGATAACGGAGGCAGGCATGCAGGCACAGGCGAAGCCGTACCCGGAGGCGGGTGCGGTGGAGGCGGACTGGGCGGTGCGGCGCATGGCGGCGACGGAGCTGGACACCGCCCGGGGGATGTTCTTCCTGGGGGTGCTGGAGACGGTGCGCACCGGCGTGGGTGAGGAGGCGGTGGCCGCCTGCCGGGCCGTCACCGACGAGCGCCGCTTCGTGGGCTTCTTCAACTACCCGGTGGCCAGCTTCCTCAAGCTGGCGCAGGTGGCGGCGCGGCAGTTGTCACCCCGGTGGGGCGGGTTCGACGAAGCGCTGCGGCAGATGGGGATGCAGGCCACGCGAAGCTTCCTGGAGTCCGCGGTGGGGCGCACGTTCCTGCTCCTCGCCGCGGGCGACCCGCGCAAGCTCGTCACGAACCTGCCGTCCGGCTACCAGATGGCGGTGAGCTACGGGGCGCGCACCGTCGACTGGAAGGGAGAGGGGGACGCGCTGTTCGTCATGCGGCGCGACTTCATGCCGCCGGCGTATCACGAGGGGGTGCTGCGCGAGGTGCTCACCATGGTGGGGGCTCGGAACCCGCGGGTGCATGGGCGCAAGCTGGGCCTGCTGGACACCGAGTACCACATCACCTGGGAGGTGCCTGTCGCGCTGCCCACGGAACCCCCCAAGCCGTCCCGCTGGCGGGTGTTCCAGTAGGGCGCGCGGGGGACCGGGAGTTGGGGCCCGGTCCCCCAGGGCGTCGCGCTCTGGATGGCGCGGGAACTTGCGCCCCCGGTGCGGGGGAGCACGATGGCGGGGCTCTCCTCGCACCGGGAGGTCTCTTCCTCGTGAGCAGCAGTGACAATCAGGAACGGACGGAGCGCTGGCGGCGGCTCCTGTCGGACATCCGCGTCGGGTCGGGACCTCGCTCTTCGCAGGCGGAGGATGCGCACCGGCAGCTCGACGAGCGCAACGACTACTCGCGGGACTACGACCGCATCGTCTTCTCCAGCGAGTTCCGCTGCCTGCACGACAAGACGCAGGTGTTCCCGCTGTCGACGAGCGACTACACGCGCACGCGCCTCACGCACAGCATCGAGGCGTCCTGCGTGGGCCGCTCGCTGGGCCATCAGGCCGGGCTGCGGTTGAAGCTGCAGGGCGTGGAGTTGGACCCATCGCACCTGGGCACCATCGTGGCGGCGGCGTGCCTGGCGCACGACATCGGCAACCCGCCGTTCGGCCACTCCGGAGAGGCGGCCATCCAGCACTGGGTGGGCCAGCGGCTCTCGCGGCCAGGGGAGGGGACGAAGAGCCCGTTCGCGACGGAGGCCGAGTGGCGCGACCTGTGCGACTTCGAGGGCAACGCTCAGGGTTTCCGCATCCTCAACCGGCTCCAGTCGCGCGAGCGCCGGGGCGGGCTTCGCTACACCGCCGCGACGCTGGGGGCCATGAGCAAGTACCCGCGTCCGTCGGTGCTGCCCGGCTCGCGGCAGAAGACGAAGGGCGTCGTGTCGGAGAAGAAGTTCGGTTACTTCCAGGACGACGTCGACCTGGCGCTGGAGGCGTACCGCGCCACGGGCCTGCGCGAGCGCGAGCCCGGCGTGTTCAGCCGCCACCCGCTGGCCTTCCTCGTCGAGGCGGCGGACGACATCTGCTACGCGGTCATCGACCTGGAGGACTCCGCGAAGCTGGGGCTCGTGTCCATGGAGCGCGCGTGCCAGCTCTTGGAGTCGGTGCTGCCGGAGCCCTCGGTCCGCAAGCCGCCCCGGCACCTGGAGACGCGGATGGCGCAGGCGCGGGCCCGGGCCATCGGGAAGCTCATCCCCAAGTGCGTGGAGGCCTTCGTGGAGCACGCGCACGACCTGGAGGCGGGGCGGACGGAGACGTCGCTCACCGCGCTCAAGCCCGACGTGCGCGCGCAGCTGGAGGAGATCACCGACTTCACCCGCGAGCATGGCTACTGGAGCGAGCGCGTGCTCCAGATTGAGAGCGCGGGCTTCAAGACGCTGGGCGGCCTGCTGGACATGTTCGCCCTGTCGGTGGTGGCGGAGTCCCCCAACGCGGAGGAGAAGAAGCTGCGGCAGCTGCTGCCCATGGAGTGCTTCCAGCGCCCGGAGTTCGCGGCGGCGGATGAAGCGGCGCAGAAGCCGCTCCGCAGGGACGAGGCCATCCAGCGGCTCACGCCGTACCAGCGGCTCTTGTGCGTGACGGACTACATCACCGGCCTGTCGGACAGCCGCGCGGTGGAGCTGTACCAGCGCCTGTCTGGCATCCAGCTGCCCACGTAGGCCCTCGGGCGTCCGGAACGTGCGGCGCCGGCCGCCGGGCGCTACGCTTCATCCCCATGTGTGGCCGAGTCACCGTCCGGACCTCCCCCGCGCAGCTCGTCGCCGAGCTGGAGCTCGCGGGCGCGCGCGCGACGCTGGAGCGCGAGCGTTTCAACCTCTGTCCCACGCAGCTGTTGCCCGTGGTGCCCAACGACGGCGCCCGGCTGCTGGACGTGTTCCGCTGGGGGCTCATCCCGTCCTGGGCGAAGGACGCGTCCATCGGCAACAAGCTCATCAACGCGCGCGGTGAGACGGTGGCGGAGAAGCCCAGCTTCCGCTCGGCGTTGAAGCGCAGGCGGTGCCTGGTGGTGGTGGACGGCTGGTACGAGTGGAAGCAATCCACGAAGCCCAAGACGCCGTACTTCTTCCACCACCGCGACGGGAAGCCGTTGGCGCTGGCGGGCCTGTGGGAGGAGTGGACGGCGCCGGACACGGGCGAGGTGCTGCGCACCTGCACCATCATCACCACGAGCCCCAACGCGCTGATGGCGCCCATCCACGACCGGATGCCCGTCATCCTGTCGCCGGAAGGTCAGGCCGTGTGGCTGCGTCCGGAGCCTCAGGAGGCTTCCGTCCTGCTGCCGCTGCTCGTCCCCGCGACGGAAGCGCTGCTGGACGTCTACGAAGTGGCGCGCGGGGTGAATTCCCCCGCCAACGACAGCCCGGAGTGCGTGGCCCGCATCGCGGCCTGAGCCGCGCCTTCTATTTTCTCGTGGGCGCCCAGTAGGGCGCCACCGCCTCCTTGAACAGCTCCATGTGCAGGGGTTTCTGCAAGGTCCCGACGACGCCGGCCATGTGCTCCGTCTGGAAGCTGGCGGTGAGCACGAAGACGGGCAGCCCACACAGCGTCGCGTCGTCATGCATCCGGCGGAGGAAGCCGTGTCCGTCCATCACCGGCATCATCAAATCCAGCAGGACGATGCAGGGCTTGCGGCAGGACGCCAGCGCCAGTAATCCCTCCTCACCATTGGTCGCAGTCAGCACGGAGTAGCCTTCGAATTCGAGGTACCGGGCCATCACTTCCAGCTCCGGCTCGTCGTCGATGAGGAGGATCAAGGGCGGGGTCGTCGCGTCGGGCACGGCTCTCTCTTCCGCGTGGTCAAAGGAAAGCTAGGTCGCCCGAACACCGCACTGCCCAGGGCCCACCATTGATTCCGGGCCGGCGGTTCCAGTCACGGCCAGTGAGGCAGGGGGCTGGCTGGCCGTCTGCCCTGAAACAGTGGCGCGGCGGCCCGGGACACTTCCTGGGTGCTCTGGGAAAAGCCCTCTAGGATTCGCGCCATGACGTCCTCCGACAGGGTCGCGCCAGGCAGGCGCCGGCGCATCGCCGTGGCTTCCCTGACGGGGCTCGCCGTACTGGCCGGTGCCGGCCTGCTGGCAGTGGAGGCGTGGTTCCAGGGGAGGTTCGAAACCCCGCTGCGTCTGCACCGCGAAGCGCTGGCCGCGAACGTGGACGCCTACTGCGCCGAAGAGGCCATGCTGGGCGCCGACCCCTGGTTCCACGAAGGCCGGACGGAAGGGGACGCGGGGTTGTTGCTCAACGCCTGGCTGCCCTGGTCGCGCGACCTGAAGCGGCCCCCTCCGGAAGGCTCGCCACTCGTCCTTCCGGAGTCGCTTCGCGAAGAGGCCCTGGACCTGAAGCAGGGCCGGTGGCTCACCGCGAAGGTCGACGTGTCCCGCCTGGACTTCGACTGGATGGTCCGGCTGCTGGCCTATGACCGGTGGGACCTGTTCAACGGCAGCCCCCTGAGCGCCGAGGGCCGCTTCAACTGGGCCGCCGGTGAGGTCCCCGACCTCTTCCTCCTCCAGCGCTGGGCGAAGTTCCGCATGCTCCACGGCCTGAGGACCGGCCACCCGGTGGAGGCCGCGCAGCAGGTGCGCCACCTGGCGTGGCTGAGCCTGCGCACGGACTCGCTCGTGGGCGGCTCGCTGGCCGTCAACCTGCTCGACATCGAGCGGCTCGCGCACGACGCCATGCCTTCGCCCCCGGAGGACTGGACGCCCATGCCCGCCGAGCAGACGGCCCGGATGAACGCCCTGCTCCAAGCGGCTCCCCAGTTCGCGGGACTCGCCGCGCCCCCGGACGTGGCCCGGAAGGCCCGCGGCTGCGCGACGGAGGCGAACCGGTGCATCGCCCTGACGGAGACCGCCTTCCACGCGCGGCTGCTGGAGTCCTTCGCGGCCCCCTCCCTGGATGAGGCCACCGCCGCGCTCGACCGCGACCTGGCGGACGCCGGCTGCCCCACGCTCGCAGCGCATGAGGTGCGCACGCGAAGTGTGACGTTGGAGGACCCTGCATCAGGAATGTCCTCCCTGGCCTCCTCCATGGCATGGATCCCCTGGACCCCCGGCCAATGGGCCCGCTCACGCATCGCCCGGGGCGTCCTCGCCAGCACCCTGGGTGACCTCACGCCGCCGCATGGAAACGGAACGAAACATCCCGCCCCCCTGCATGGCCAGGCAGGCCTTCCAACCCCCTGAATCGCCGTCCCGGGAGCACCGGGAAAAGGCCTGCGCCTGCCCACCTCCACGGTTTTCCGTGGATGACATGGAACTGGCGCCTCGACTGACCTACAGTTCTTGAACGGAGGGGGAAGTTTGCCCGAACTGCCACCCAGCGCGTATCCGGCCTTGTTCGAGCACACGCGTGACGGCGTGCTCGTCCTGGACCCGACCCTGCGGGTCGTGGCCGTGAACCGCGCCGCGGAGGCGCTGCTGGGCCCTCGCGACCTGTGGGTGGGGCGCTCCGTGGAGGGCGTGCTGCCGGGTTGGACGCCCCCCCAGGTCTCTTCTCCGGGCGACGCTGCCCTGGAAACGGAGCTCCCGGTGGGCCCGGTGCGCTCCGTGCGGGTGCAGGCGGTGCCGCAGGACGGCGGCTGGCTGCTGCTGCTGAGGGGCCTGGACGCGGCCCTGGCGGCCGAGTCCATCCTCCGGCAGCAGAAGGAGTTCTTCGAGGCGGTGGTGCGCCACAGCCCGGTGGCCATCGTCACCATCAGCCGCGCCTTCGAGGTGCTGTCCTGGAACCCCGCCGCGGAGCGGCTCTTCGGGTACGCGCCGCAGGAGGCGCTGGGCCGCAACATCCTCAAGCTCGTGGCCAACGTGGACGACATCCGTCCTCAGGCCGAGGAGACGTCGCGCGAGGTGCTGAGCAAGGACCGCGTGCACGTCGTCACCAAGCGCGTGCGCAAGGACGGCACGGTGGTGGACGTGGAGCTGCGCGCCATGCCGGTGACGGTGGCGGGCCAGTCCATGGGCTTCATCGCCATCTACCACGACGTCACCGACCTCCAGCGGGCGCGCCAGTCCGCCGAGGACGCCAACCAGGCCAAGAGCCTGTTCCTGGCCACCGTGAGCCACGAAATCCGCACGCCGATGAACGCCATCATCGGCATGGCGGGGCTGCTGATGGACACGGCGCTCACGCCCGAGCAGCGCGACTTCGCGTCCACCATCCGCCAGAGCGGGGACGCGCTGTTGGGGCTGCTCAACGACATGCTGGACTTCTCCAAGATCGAAGCCGGCCGGGTCGAACTGGAGCAGCAGCCCTTCAACCTGCGCCAGTGCGTGGAGTCCGTGCTGGACCTGCTCGCCATGCGCGCGAGCGAGAAGTCCCTGGACCTGGGCTACCACGTCACGGACGAGACGCCCGTCAGCGTGGTGGGCGACGGCGCGCGCCTGCGGCAGGTGCTGCTCAACCTGGTGGGTAACTCGGTGAAGTTCACCGAGCGCGGCGGGGTGTCCATCTCCGTGGACACGCCGCGCCAGCCGCTCGCGCCGGGCGGCCTCTTCGAATTGCACTTCTCGGTGCAGGACACCGGCCTGGGCATCACCGAGGCCGCGCGCGCGGGCCTCTTCCAGCCCTTCAACCAGTTGGACGAATCCGTGTCGCGCCGCTACGGCGGCACGGGGCTGGGGCTGGCCATCAGCAAGCGGCTGGTGGAGGCGATGGGCGGGCGGCTGTGGATGGAGAGCGAGGGCGTGCCGGGCAAGGGCGCCACGTTCCACTTCACCTTCCAGGCGCGCGAGGCCCCGCGCGGCGCGGAGGCCCTGCGTCCGGACGCGCTGAAGCTGCACGGCCGGCGCGTGCTGGTGGTGGACGACAACGCCATCAACCGCAAGCTGCTGGGCCGCCAGCTGGCCGCGTGGGGGATGGCCATCGTGGAGGTGGGCTCCGGCGCGGAGGCGCTGGCCAAGCTGGAGTCCGGGGCCCGCTTCGACCTGGCCATCCTGGACCACCGCATGCCGCTGATGGACGGGCCCACGCTGGCGGCGCACATCCGCCAGCAGCGCGACGCGCGCGAGCTACCCCTCCTGCTGCTCACCTCGTTTGATCAGCGCGACGCGCAGCCGCCCGGCCTCTTCACGGCGGTGCTGCCCCGGCCGGTGAAGGCGTCGCAGCTGCATGACGCGCTGATGACGTGCCTGGCCCAGGACCTCATCTCCGCCCGGCCCATGCCCGTCACGCCCGCGCCCGCCACGCGCGAGCGCTCCGTGTTCAACTCGCGCCCTGGCGAGCAGATGCCGCTGCGCATCCTGCTGGTGGAGGACAACCCCACCAACCAGAAGCTGGCGTTGCTGGTGCTGGACCGGTTGGGCTACCCGGCGGACACCGCGAACAACGGCCGTGAAGGGCTGAACCTCCTGGCGCGCAAGCGCTACGACGTCGTGCTGATGGACGTGCAGATGCCGGAGCTGGACGGCCTGGCGACGACGCGCCAGCTGCGCAGGGACATGCCCCTAGGCGAACAGCCGTGGATCATCGCCATGACGGCCAACGCGATGACGTCGGACCGCCGCGAGTGCCTGGACGCGGGCATGGACGACTTCCTCAGCAAGCCCATCCGCGTGGAGGAGCTCATCTCCGCGCTGCGCCGCGCCTGGGAGCGCCTGCAGCGCGAGCCCGGGGCCGCCCCCTCCACCCGTGCACCAGTGGGCCCGCGCATGGGGGCCCCGCGCATCCGGGGCCTGGAGTCGGGCGCGTTGGAGCGGCTGTGGCAGTCCCTGGACGGGCAGGTGGAGCGGATGCTCCCGGAGCTCGTGGACACCGCTTTGGAGAGCATGCCCCGGCTGATGGAGGACGCGCGGGGGGCGCTCGCGCGTGGCGAGCTGGAGAACCTGGCGCGCGCCGCGCACACGCTCAAGTCCAACGCGGCCTACTTCGGCGCGGCCATGCTGGAGTCGCTGTGCTGGGACATCGAGCAGCGCGCGGACGCCCGGGTGCTGGACGGGATGGAGCCGCTCGTCGCCCACTGCCAGAAGGCGCTGGACGAAAGCCGCCAGCTCCTGGAGCAGCTCAAGGGCACCGTGGTGTCCGGGCCAAGGCCTGACGCCTTCTAGGACGTGTCCGCAAATAGTTCGAGGGGAGCCGGGTGTTAGGAGGGCATGAGCCGAGGAGAGCTGACGGACGCCCAATGGGAGCGGCTGGCAGGACTGCTGCCGCCCCAGAAACCCGCGCGGGGCCGACCGAACAAGGACCACCGCGAAGTGCTCGACGGAATCCTCTGGGTGCTGCGCACCGGAGCGCCCTGGCGCGACGTGCCTCGGGAGCAGTTCGGCAGTTGGAAGACGCTCAGCAGCCGATTCTACCGCTGGCAGGAGGCAGGCATCTGGGCGCGGGTGCTGCGGCAGTTGCAGGCCGAAGCGCACGAGGATGAGCACCTGGACTGGACGCTGCACTTCCTGGACGCCAGCGTCATCCGCGCCCACCAGCACGCAGCCGGCGCACGCGGCACGCCGGTAAAAGGGGGGAGGCTGAAGCGCTGGGTCGCAGCCAGGGAGGCTTCTCGACCAAGCTGCATGTCCGGGCGGAGGGCCAGGGGCGGCCGCTCGTCTTCGAGCTGACGGCAGGCCAACGCCATGAGACGCAGGCCTTCAAGGCGCTGATGGCGGGTGGCAGCGTGCCGCGCGCGCACTCACCGGGGGCGCCACGCCGCTTGCCCGACGCCCTCGCGGCGGACAAAGGCTACAGCTACCCCAGCCTCCGCGCCTGGTGCCGCGAACATGGGGTGCACGCCATCATCCCCACTCGCTCGGACCAGCCCCGGCAGCGCACCTTCCGGCGCGCGGCCTACCGCAAACGCTGCCGGGTGGAGTGTCTCTTCAATCGCTTGAAGCAGAACCGGCGGGTGGCGACGCGCTATGAGAAGCGCGCCGCCAACTACCTGGCGATGGTCCATATCGCCTCCATCCGCCTCTGGCTCTAATTCGCGGACACGCCCTAGGCGCGTTGGGGCGCGTTCGGGTCGCTGATGGTGAGCGGCTGCCGCTGTCCATCCTTCGCGACGAGGCTCGCGGTGAGCGAGAAGTCCGGCCCCATGCGCAGCTCCAGCGTCGTGGGGCCCGGGTGGGCCACGCGCCAGTCCGGTTCGATGCGCACGGTGCCCAGGAGCTCGCGCTCCACGGTGGTCCGGTCCAACGCCTCGAAGAGGGCCACCGGCACGGGGCCGGGCCAGGGCGGCAGCTCCAGGTCCACGGAGCGAGTGCCGGGCACGGGCGTGTTGGCGGGGAGCACCTCGTGCTGGCCGCCGCCGGGCACCATGGCGCCAATGGGCATGGGCACCACGTCCGACAGGCCGCTGATGCCGCGCGCCAGGTTGCGCCCCAGGATGGCCGCGCCCACGGCCACGCCCAATTCCGGGTGCACTTCCTTGTCCGACGACAGCTTCTTGAAGTGGGCCAGGCGCTTGCGGATGGCGGGCATGCGCGTCTGGCCGCCCACCATCACCAGCTCGTCGATGGCGTCCGGCTTCAGGCCCGCCTTCTCCAGCACGTCGTCGCACGCGGCGGCGGTGCGCTCGATGAGCTGGAACACCATGGCCTCCATCCGCTCGCGGGTGAGCGTGACGTTGAAGTCCACGAAGGCGCCGTCCTTCTGCGTGATGCAGGGGATGCGGATGGGGACGGACGCGCCGCTGGAGAGCGCCATCTTCGCGGACTCGGCGGCGAACACCAGGCGCTGCATCACGACCTTGTTGCCGCGCAGGTCGATGCCGTGCTGCTTCTGGAAGTCGTCCACCAGCGTTTCCACGATGGCTTCGTCGAAGTTGGCGCCGCCCAGGAACGCGTCGCCGCCGGTGGCCAGCACCTTCACCACGCGGTTCTGCACGGACATGAGGGTGACGTCGAAGGTGCCGCCGCCCAGGTCGAACACCATCACCGTCTGCTCGGGGTTGCGCAGGTTGGCGTAGTAGAGCGCCGCGGCGGTGGGCTCGTTGACGATGGCACGCACGCTCAGGCCCGCCTTCTCCGCGGCGCGGCGGATGGCCTCGCGCTGGCGGATGGTGGCGTGCGCGGGCACGGTGAGCACGCACTCCTTGAACGGGGCCCCGGCCGCGTGCGTGGCCAGCGTGTTGAGGTGCTTGAGGATGAAGTGCGCCACGTCGATGAGCGGCGTCACCTTCCCGTACACCTCCACGGCGGTGTAGCCGTCCGGGCCCTCCACCAGCTCGAAGGCGAAGCGGTTGCGGTGGCGCGCCACGTACTCGGACTGGAAGCGGCGGCCCAGGAAGCGCTTGGCGCCGAAGATGGTGTGGCGCGGGTCGTCGATGATCTGCCGCCGCGCCGCGGGGCCGACGATGGCCTTGTCGCCCGCGTGGAACCACGCGATGGAGGGCAGGGTGAGGCTCTTGTCCGCGATGGGCACCACGCGCAGCTTGTTCGCCTTGTCGAAGAAGGCCGCCGCGGTGTTGGTGGTCCCGAAGTCAATGCCGAGGATGGGGGCGGCGCTCGTGCTCATGTGGGGCCTCCATCCTCGCACGTCCCGCCGCGCCGGGGCACCCGGCACGGCAGGCTGGATGTGCTCAGGGGTGCTCCCGGACAGCGCCATTCGCCTGGGCGCGGAGGTCGGTTGAACCCACCGTGTCAGGTCCTGGGCGGCGTGTTGTAGCCGGCGTCGCCGTAGGGCTTCAGGCGCTCCAGCCACATCTCCTCCAGCACCTTCAGCTCCTCCACGGGCGGAGGGCCGCCGGGCTCCTCGCGAGGTGGGAGCTTGTCCAGCACCTCAAAGGAGAAGGCTGCCTCGCCGTGGCGCTCCCAGTCCGCTTGCAGCTCGGGGACGCGGTGCATGCGCTGGGCGAACTCGAACCGGATGCGGTTGAACATCGCGGTCAGGTTGAGGGCGTGGCCCACGAACAGCTTGCCGTTGGCGTGGCAGCGGATGGCGTAGATGCCCATGGGCACCTCCGCTTCCTTGTAGGCGCGCTTGCGTTCCGAGCGGGCCGCGCGCGAGTCGTCACCGGACGCCATGGTTGCCTCCGAGGCCCAGCGAGACGAGCTTCGCCTCCAGCCGCTCCTTCGCGGCAAGGTCGCGCGGGCGCACCCAGCCGCGGCCCATGCGCTCCCAGTCCACGTCCCGCGAGTCGATGCCCAGCGCCTGGAGGAAGTCGGCCCCGCAGATGAAGCACTGCTCGCGGAAGGGGAAGAGGAAGCCGCCCTGCGCGTCGAGTGAACGCGATGCCTCCTCGTAGGTGGAGAACCACCGGTTGAGGAACGGGCTCAGGCCCTTCTGGAAGAAGGCGCGCGTGTCCAGCGCCCGCGCACCGCCCTCCAGGGCCTGCTTCAGCTCCGTCCAGGTGGTGTGCCCTGCTTCGCGCGCGACGACGGCGAGCCCGTGCTTGTGCTGCACGGCGTCCCGGCGCGCGAGCACCTCGCCCAGGGGCAGGGCCGCGAAGAAGGGCAGGGCGCGCATCCGTTCCGCGGCGCGCGTGGCGCGGGCCGTGTCGGACGAGTCCAGGTCCTTGAGGAGCAGGGACGCGCGGACCTTGTACTCATGAAGCGTGACGGGGAGGGTGCTGCCGGTTCCCATGACGAATCCTCCGTGCTGGCCCTCACCCGTTGGGGGACCGTGGAAGGACTTCATCGGGGCTCTGGCGACAGCGGGTGAAGCGAGGGTGACGTCGTCTTTCCGGGCGGCGGGCACCCCTCGGCACCCGTGAGGCGCAATAGACCAGACGCCTCGCGCGGCCGTCAAACGCGGCTGGCGGCAAGTGGCCGGGAGGGCACACCATGACTCGGACCATCCCCAGGGGGCGCGTGCCGGGTATGTTCCGGCGGTGATGCCCGAACGCGCACGCACAACTCCCTCCCTGAACGACCATGCTGTATCCGGCCTGGAGGCCGAGCGGATCCTGGAGGGCGGCGCGGAGCTCATCTCCGGGGCGCTGCGCCCCCATGCCGAGTTGGAGGCCGTGCTGTCGGCCCGTGGCTGGAAGCGCCGGTTCCTGAAGCACCCGGAGCGGGTGTCGGCCCTCGTGGCTGGGGACAGAGGGGTGCGGGAAGCGCTGGAGCGGGTGCACCGCCGCGCGGCGGTGGAGGCGTGGACCGAGGACGTCCCCGTCCTGCGGCAGGCCCGGGCGCTGTCCGCGCGGCGCGAGCGCCTCACCCGGCTCGCGCGGCAACGGCTGGACACGTTGACGGTCGCGCCTCCGGACGTGAGCCTCGAAGAGGCGCTGACGCGGTTGGAGGCCTTGCTTCGCCAGCCTGTCAGCAAGGCGCTGAAAGAGGGCGAGGTGCTCGTCTTCGAGCCCGCCCACGGCCGGTCGAGGGAGCCGGGCCCGGGCATGGGCGGCATGAACGTGCCCTCTCTCCCTCTCCTGATGGTGCCGTTGGGCGCATTGCTCTTCATCCTCCTCCTGGCCTCTGGTCTTCCCTGGGCCCGGGAGTTGGGGATGGCCTTCCTGGGGCTCTCCCTGGGAGGCCCCCTGGTGTGGTCCGTGCTGCGCTCCGGCAGGGTGCGGATCACCAGCGAGCGGGTCCTCTGGACGCCCGTGTTCGGCGCGGCACAGGCGGTGCGTCTGGACTCGATCCTGGATGACGGCGTCCACCTGGACCGGAGCCAGTTCGACCTGGTGGTGAAGGGCGACCGCCGGCTGTGCGCGCGCAGCGTGCGGGATGCCCTGGGGTTGATGCTCTCGCTGGAGCTGCATCGTCAGCCACCCCTCCTCGGCGCGGCGGCTCGGTCGGGCGAGCAGCTGGAGGACGTGGCCCTCCTCCCCGCGAAGGTGGGGGACGTCGACGGGGTCTGCGTCCTGCGGCCCCACGCGCTGGCGTTCATCCCCGACAGGCGCGGCCCCCAGGCGCTTCAGGCCGTCACCGGCAAGCCCACGCCGCTGAAGGGGTTCGAGGCGGACCGGGTGTTGGAGGAACTGCGCTGGCTGCCCGCGGCGGAGTTCGACGCCTGTGTCTCCCGCGTGGTGAAGGCCACGGGAGGGCTTGCCTGGACCCCGGGGGATGCGCACTTCGTTCCGGGCCCGCCGATATGGATGGCGATCCGGATCAAGCGCGGTGAGCAGGTGCTGCTCGCCCGGGCGGACTGGCTCTATCGCGCCGCCGCCGAGAGGATTCTTCAGGGCTGGCGCAAGCGCCCCGCGCCTCCGCCCCCAGAGTAGGGAGCGGTCCATCCGAGCGCTTACGACTCGGACTGGGCGTCCTCCTTCGCGTGCACGTCCACCCCGTCCTGCTGGAGGCGCGTCGCCACTGCGCAGGTGATGTGGGAGTAGATGTCGCCTGGCCAGGATGACGTACACCTTCGTCAGGGAGCGGTAGGCGGGAGGTGCCGCAGCCCTGCCCGTCAAGATGGGTGAGCAGCCCATCCTCTCACGTCGTCCTGGTTGCCAAGCTCCAGGAGGGCGTCACGCGGGTAGTTCTCCAGGTCCTCCTCCAGCCACCGTTCCCCGGGCCGGGAGAGGTGGAAGCGCAGTGTGCAGGCGTTGCTGCACCCGAGGATGGTGGTGAAACGCTCCTCCGCTGGCAGCACGCGCTGCAGTTCCAGCGCGAGCCGGAGGCCGTAGCCGACCTGCTCTTTCAGCGGCAGCCGACGCTCCCACGGCTCCTCGTCGAAGGAGCCCACGAAGTCGGCGACGTGCACCTTGTTCGTGAAGCACTCGTAGCCGGTGGCGTCCGGGAAGGTGGGCTGAATGGCCGGGGCGACCTCCAGCGCCTGCCGCCGCCACACCCAGAGGCCATGCCTGCCGACGACACCCTCATCGAGCAGCGCCTGCATCCTCGGGGTGAGCGGGCGCGACTGCACCGCCTGGACCTGGGCGTTTCGCAGGTACGCCTGCATCAGCACGTTCAACCTCACAGGGCCACCTCGCCCAGGTAGTACAGCCCCTTCTGGACGGACGAGGCAAACTTGGCGTCCGTTGTCAGCAGTTCGTTCACCCAGCGGGGCGCGTTGGTGAAGCTGCGCGTCGCGGGGTTGTACAGGTACTTCGCCCCCGTCTGCGCATCCTGGAAGTGGATCTGTCCGGGGCGCACGCCGGGCGCCGGGTTCTCCACATCGAGGCGGACCCTCCCCTTCTGCCACAGCGTCTTGCTGTCGATGCGCGTCCCACGCGCGCCGAGCATCCGCTCCGCGGGCGCGTCGGCTCCACAGGCCTCGTAGGCGCCCGGGTGTCGCTTGAGGCAACAGGAGACCGTGCTATCCGACTGATTGCACTCGGTGGCCGGGATGACGGCCGCTCCACACCCGCCCCAGAGGCTGGCCAGCAGGCACACCAGCAACGCGCGCAGGTTAGACATGGGCTCCCCTCGCCCGCGGCGTTAACCGCAGGGCTGGTGGGAAGCGTGCGCGCTCGTCATCGCACAGTGGCAGGGAACTGCGCGGCGCGGTGTCCGTTCATAGACAAGCGGTTCGCGCAACGCCCAGTGGGGGACGGAGGAGCCGAACTACCGGGCAAGAACTCCGCCCGTCCGACTCGAACTGCCGGGCCACTTGCCGACCACAGCCGGATTTTGTCCGCGCCTCCGCCGAATGTGGCCCGCATGTGCAGGCTGACTCTCGGCGGGAGGCGGTAGGCATGGAGCGCTTCCCTTTCACCCCGGACTATGGGGCCCAGGCGGACTCGGTGCCCCGGGTGCGCAAGGCTCAGTTCGGCGAGGGTTACACCCAGCGCTCCTTGGACGGCCTCAACCCCGTCCTGCGCCGCTGGGCCCTCCAGTTCTCCAGCCTCACGAAAGTAGACGCGGACACCCTGGAGGCCTTCCTGCGCGCCCGCGCGGGCGTCGAGGCCTTCGAGTTCATCACCCCGGACACGGCCTGGGCCGTCACCGCGCAGCCGTTCGGGATAGGGGATGGGCCCGGACGCAGTGGCTCCTGCAGCGACCGCTCTCCCCGGAGGTGCCGGAGCTGCTGGTGCCTGCCACGGGCTGGACGGCTCCGCCCGCCGTCTACGTCGCGGGCGTCGTCCAGATGGAGGGGACTGCCTACACGCTCTCCGCCTCGGGACTCGTCACCTTCGCCGTGGCGCCAGGCGCCGGGGCCGCGCTCACCTTCACCGGAGCGGGCGAACTGGCGGCGCACGTCGTGTGCGAGGAGTGGCACCGTGTCGCGAAGGGCTTCAACGCCTACGACTTCACCGCGACGTTCCAGGAGGAGGCAGGGTGAGCATCGCCAGAGACATCCAGAGGCTGGACGCGGGGGCCCTCGTGGAGCTCTTCGTCCTGGACGCCACCAACCTGCCAAGCGGAGGCGTCAGCCACTTCCACGCGGGGACCAATGGCCTCTGCGGGCCCGTCGTCTGGCAGGGCATGGCCTACGAGCCCTGGGCCATCCAGGTGAAGGGCTTCGACAGGTCGGGCATGGGGCGCTTGCCCCGGCCCACCCTGACGCTCGCCAACGTCGCCGGCACCATCGGCGCCATGGCGAGGGACCTGAACGACCTGCTGGGCGCGCGTGTCCTCCGGAAGCGCACCTTCGTCCGCTACTTGGACGCGGTGAACTTTCCCGGAGGCGTCAATTCCACCGCCTCGCCGCTGGACGCCTTCCCGGACGCCTCCCGATGCTGACGACCATCGTCCTGGGTGGGCCCCTGGGGAAGCGCTTCGGGCGCGTCTGGAAGCTGGACCTCTCCGTGCCCTCGCCCGCCGTTGGGGGCCCTGAAGTGGTCGGACATCGACTGGGACGCCGGGGAGCACGGCGTCATCCACGTCCGGCGAAGCTGCTCCAGGAGCACGACGAAGGGTTCGAAGGAGCGGCTCGTGCCCATCCACCCGCAGCTCCGCCCAGAGCTGGACGCCTACAGGCAGCGCGTCGTGGGGAGGGGATGGACTCGTCTTCCCGGCACCGCGGAAGGGCGGCATGCGCCACACGAGCTGGCATGTGACGAAGCTTCTGCGCTCCATCGCCAACCGGGCTGGCGTGACGCTGCCGGCGGGCTTCACCTTCCACGGCCTCCGGAAGCAGTTCGGTAGCTTCGTCCATCAGGCCACCGGGGACCTCGTGGCCACCCAGCGCCTGTTGGGGCACGCGTCCCCCCAGGTGACGGCCGCCATCTACCTGGCGGACGACGTCGCGCACCTGGCACGGCAGGTTGGCCGGTTCCGGGTGGTTTCAGGAATGGCGGACGAGCACACGGCGAGCACACGGACCAGCCACGGGGCGGTCCGCGAGGGCAGTACCTCTAAAAAGGAGCAGCAAATGCAGGCATTTACGATTCAGACTGTCCGCGGCGCAGGCCCAGGGCCTTCATCTTCTTGTAGAAGTGACCCCGCTCCAGGTCGAGGATCCGCGCCGCCTCCGTCACGTTGTCATGCGTGTGGGCGAGCACCCGCTGGATGATCTCCCGCTCCGCGTTCTCCACCTGCTCGCGGAAGGTCTGATCCACGCGAGGCTTCCAGCCGCCCGGGTTCGCGCTGGCAGGCTCGGGGGCGGGCGCGGCCTGCGTGACGGC